>JAGAVE010000023.1 GCA_017942105.1 Clostridia bacterium
AAAGGTTTTCTGTTTTCTTCAGTTACCCGTGCTCTGTGATATGAATGAAGTGATGCGATATTGCCCGTCATATTGATTATGCCCAAAATAATCAGAATAACACCAACAACCAACGGCATTATAACACCTATCGCCGTATCAACCATTATCAGCACCTCCGTAAGTTTATGATAATTGTATTGTACCACTAAAGGTGAGGAAAGTAAACAAAAAGCCCGTTGACCGAAGCCAACGAGCTGATTTGTAAGATAAAACCCATTCGGGACAGATTATCTCTTTGAGAACTGAGGTGCACGACGTGCGCCCTTGAGACCGTACTTCTTTCTTTCCTTCATTCTCGGGTCACGAGTGAGGAAGCCTGCCTTCTTGAGAGCCGGACGAAGAGCCTCGTCATACTGAAGGAGAGCTCTTGAAAGACCGTGACGGATAGCACCAGCCTGACCTGTTACGCCACCACCGTTTACACGGCATACGATGTCGAACTTTTCAGTTGTGCCTGTCAACTCGAGAGGCTGACGAACGATGAGCTTAAGTGTTTCAAGGCCGAAGTAATCGTCGATATCTCTATCGTTGATTGTAACCTTGCCTGTACCTGCGTATACACGAACGCGTGCAACTGACTTCTTTCTACGGCCTGTACCATAGAAATACGGAATTGAATCGTACATTATATTTGCCTCCCTTCATTAAAATGCCCACTCTTCAGGCTTCTGTGCTGCGTGCTTATGATCTGCACCTGCGTATACACGAAGTCTTGTGAGTGCTTCACGGCCGATTGTTGTGTCAGGAATCATACCCTTGATTGCCTTTTCCATAGCGAAAGTCGGCTTTGTACGCATAAGAGTGCTGTACTTAACTTCCTTCATATGGCCAACATAACCTGTGTGGTGGAAATACTTCTTCTGATCAAGCTTGTTACCTGTAAGAACAGCCTTCTCAGCGTTGATAACGATTACATGGTCGCCGCAATCTGCGTGCGGTGCGAATGTGGGCTTATGCTTACCGCGAAGGAGATCGGCTGCTACAGTTGCTACGCGACCGAGCGGCTTGCCTGCTGCGTCAAGCACATACCACTTACGAACGATGTCGTTCGCCTTAGGCATATAAGTTGACATAAACTTACCTCCAAATATTTTTTAATGCTCGGATAGTTTACCACAAGCCCCAAAATAAGTCAATACCTTTTTTGCAATTTTTTAATTTAACTTTTACAAGCTCGTTTTTTCTCCGTTTTCCTCGTTTTTTCATATCAAATCCTCATTTTTAAAATATAAAAATTTTTATAATGTTTTTGTAAATTGTAACAAATTTCAGTTTTTTATCTCAGCTTATACCTTTTCGTGGGTATAAGCTTTCTTTTTTTGCGCTAAGGGTGAGAGGATTTTCTCAGAAACATCAGAAAGAAAGGAAATGCAAATGGCACTTAAAGAAAAAGAAAAGCTCTTCTGCTCATATTTCTGCGAGACGAGAAACGCACGCAATGCAGCAGCAAAGGCAGGCTATGGGATTATGACGCACAGAAGCGCAGTCAAGCTTATGGCTCGTGAAGAAATCCGAAAGGAAATCGAGCGCATTGACCGTACAAGGCTCGTCAGCGCAGAGGAGGTCATTTCAGGCTACCGTCAGCTTGCTTTCGGCTCTGTTGCCGACGCGCTGAAGCTGATATATTACGACGAACAGCCTGATAAATATGAGCTTGAAACGCTTGACCTTTTCAATGTCAGCGAAATCAAGAAACCCAAGGGCGGTGGAATTGAAATTAAATTTTTCGACCGTCTCAAGGCTCTTGAGCATCTTGAAGCGCTCTGCACAGGTAAGGACGACGACTCAGCTCTCCCCTTCTATCTTGCTCTTGAAAAAAGCGCAGCAGCATTGAGGGTCAATGACGATGAATAACAGCGCGCTCAAAAGCTTTTCTGAATTTTCGCCCAAGCAGCTTGATGTGCTTACATGGTGGTGCCGTAATTCCGACAAGCATCGCTACGACGCAATAATCTGCGACGGTGCAGTCCGTTCAGGCAAAACCGTTTGTATGTCCCTTTCGTTTGTCGCTTGGTCTTTTTACGATTTCAACGAAACTTCATTTGCAATCTGCGGCAAAACAATAGCATCACTCAAACGCAACGTAATCACACCGTTGACACCAATTTTAACCTCCCTCGGCTTCGGTTTAAAAATGAAGGCTTCGCAGAATTATATTGAGATCACATACAAAGACAAGCTGAACAGATTTTATCTTTTCGGCGGAAAGGACGAGGGCTCGGCATCTCTGATTCAGGGTATGACACTCGGTGGAGTTCTCCTTGACGAGGTTGCTCTTATGCCCCGTTCTTTCGTTGAACAGGCTATCGCACGATGCTCGATTGACGGCTCGAAAATGTGGTTCAACTGCAATCCCGAGCATCCGATGCATTGGTTTTACCGTGAATGGATCAAAAAGACAAAGGAGAAAAACTGCCTTTATCTTCATTTTACTATGCGCGACAATCCTGCCCTGACTCCTGCAATAATCAGGCGATATGAAAGCCTTTATTCAGGCGCTTTCTACAAGAGATTTGTTGAAGGCAAATGGGTTGCGGCTCAGGGTACGGTTTACCCGATGTTTTCAAGCGACATCCATGTCCGTAAACCGCCCGAAGCTCATCTTATCAGCCGTTATTATATTTCCTGTGACTACGGAACGGTCAATCCGTGTTCCTTCGGCCTGTGGGGTGAATATAACGGTAAGTGGTACAGAATCCGTGAATACTATTATAATTCGCGTTCTGAGGGTGAGCAGAGAACGGATGCAGAGCATTATGAAGAGCTTGAAAAGCTTGCAGGTTCGGTTAACCCCGAAGCTGTTATCGTCGACCCATCAGCCGCAAGCTTTATTCAATGCATCCGTCGAAAAGGCAGATTCACCGTAATACCGGCAAAAAACGATGTTGTTGACGGAATTCGTCAGGTGTCCGATGCACTCAAGCAGGAGTTGATTTATTTCTCACCCGAATGCGAGGACACGCTGAGAGAATTTTCTCTTTATAAATGGGACGAAAAAGCTGTCCGAGATGCACCGCGCAAGGAAAATGACCATGCTATGGACGACCTGAGATATTTCGTCACTACGGCGCTAAACGCACCTGACAACGACTTTTTTGTTATGAGTGTATCAAGAAATGATACTTCCCCATATGAAAGGAGAGTTTAAGTGGGAATTTTTAAAAAATTATCTTCTGCTAAAGCTGCAGTTTCCGTCCCGCAGACTTACAGACACAATCCTTTCGACCGTCTTGATAACTATGTGCCTCTTGCCACGACGCAGAATTCACTTTTCAAAGAGTTGCGCGAGGCTGTTCCCGTTCTTGACGCCGCAATTTACAAAATCGTCCGTCTTACGGGCGGTTTTACCGTTGAATGTCAGAAAAAATCAACAACGGATGCACTCTGCAGCTTTCTTGAGAATGTCTGCGTCGGCGGAAATCAGCAAGGCATAGAGGCTTTTATTTCAACCTATCTTGAACAGCTTCTCACCTTCGGCACAGCCGTCGGTGAAATTGTTACGGACACTCATGGTAACTTCGCGGCGCTCTATAACGCCGACCTTGACGACATTGAGCTCAGGCGCGGCGATGACGGACTTTCAGCCGTCGTGTGCGTTAAGAATTTTTACGAAACCGTGCCGGTCGAATACCCTCATCTCGTCACACTTTCCGTTCTCAACCCGGAGGCGGGTCAGCTTTACGGCAATTCAATTATGAAGGGGCTGCCTTTTGTCAGTAATATTTTGATGAAGATTTATAACACAATCGGCATTAACTGGGAAAGAGTCGGCAATGTTCGTTTTGCCGTTACATATAAGCCCCAGAACGATGTTGTTGACAGAGCATATGCAAAAGACAGAGCTCAGCAGGTTGCGCGCGAATGGAGCGAAGCTATGCAATCCGGTAAGCAGATACGCGATTTCGTCGCCGTCGGTGATGTCAGCATTAAAGCAATCGGTGCAGACAATCAGATTTTGGACAGTGAAGTGCCCGTCCGTCAGATGCTTGAACAGATTATATCCAAGACAGGCATTCCTCCGTTTATGCTCGGTCTTAACTGGTCATCAACCGAAAGAATGTCTTCTCAACAGGCGGATGTCCTGACGAGTGAGCTTGAGGCTTACCGTAGAATTCTGACACCCGTGATTGAGAAAATCTGCCGTTTCTGGCTTGTTTCAAACGGTATTTCCGAAAAAGCAGAAATAATCTGGAATGACATAACACTTCAGGATGAGGTTGAGCTTTCAAGAGCAGCTCTTTACAGAGCACAAAGCAAGAAGATCGAACAGGAGTTGAAAAACAATGAATAAAGAATTAAATCAAGTATTTCTCCCTGCACGGTCACGGCTGATGAACTTAAGCTTATCAACAATCTGACCGTCAAGGAGCTTTCGGCAGAGGATGTTTACACCTTCAATGTTATCCTTTGCGACAACGAGGTTGACCGCGACTGTGAGCGCTTCGACATTGCAGCGCTTGAAAAACTGGCCGAGCTTTTTGTGGGCGTGACAGGAATTTTTGACCACAATCCCGGCAGCGGAAACCAGACATCCCGTATTTTCTCAGCAAAATGCGAAAGATTCCCCGAAAAGAAAACTTCGCTCGGTGATGAATACACCTGCGTCAAGGCGAAGGCTTATATGCCCCGCACAAGCAAAAATGCTGACCTCATTGCAGAAATTGATGCAGGCATCAAAAAGGAGGTCAGCGTAAGCTGCTCTGCAAAAACCTTCACTTGTTCAATCTGCGGTGGTGATATCCGTTACGGCAACTGTAGTCACATCAAGGGTGAAAGCTACAACGGCAAGCTCTGCCATTGCATTATTTCAGATATCAATGACGCTTACGAATGGTCTTTCGTTGCAATTCCAGCACAGGTTAATGCAGGCGTTACGAAGGGGTTTGAAAGGGAATATAAGAAAACTCAAAATCTTATCAAATCCATCAAAAGCGGAGATTGTGTTCAAATCGACCGTCAGCAGGCAGATGAGCTTTGCAGTTATATTTCAAAGCTTGAAAAGCAGGCAGAGGACGGCAGGTGTTTCCGCAATTCACTCGTAGGTGAAATTACCAAATTCGCTCTTATCTGCCTTCCCTCGCTTGAGGCAGGAAGCCTTGAAAAAATGTGTTTGGGAGCAGAAACAAAAGAGCTCATCGAATTAAGGGATGCATTCAGACTCAAAGCAGGCGAAACCATTCCGCTTTCACCTCAGCTTAAGGCAAAGAAAGATAAAATAATTAATAACAATGAATTCAAATTTTAAGGAGGACTTGAAATGAGTTTTGACAATATAAGACTTGAAAAAGGTATGTACGGCACAGGCCGTTCTTTTACACAGACACTTGAATCTCTTGACCCGACAGAGAATTATAAGGGCACAGAGCTTGAGGGACTCGACGCTTATGAAAGACAGCTTAAGCGTTTTAACATCAGACCAACAGGTGCCGATAGCTCCGTTGTAGGCAAGTTTTTCCAGACCAGCGATGCCGCAGTCCTTTTCCCCGAATATGTTTCCCGCGCAGTCCGTTACGGTATGGATGAGGCAAGCTTCCTTCCCGATATAGTTGCGGCAACAACAAACATCGACTCAATGGATTATCGCGTTATGGATCTGAAGATGACCTCGGACAACGCAACTATGAATGTTGTTTCTGAGGGCGAGGTTCTTCAGAATTCGGACTTTACCGTCAGCGACAGAACAATCCGTCTTAAGAAGCGTGGCAGAATGATTACAACTTCTTACGATGTGCTTCGTTTTCAGCGCCTTGATATCGTTTCAATCGCACTAAAGAGAATCGGTGCTTACCTCGCACAGAGCCTTATGGCAGATGCTGTCGATGTTCTTCTCAACGGCGACTCGGAAAATGCAGGTAACGGTGCAATCTCCGTTGTTCCGATGTCAACACCCTGCACATATTCTGACCTTATCGATTTCTGGGCAAGCTTTGCTCCCTATGAACTTAACACGATTCTCGCTTCAAGCAATGTTACAACCAACCTCCTCAAAATGGATGAATTTAGGGATGCTTCTGCAGGTCTTAACTTCCACGGTACAGGCAAGCTTATTACTCCCTTCGGCGCAAACCTTATCAAAACAAGCTTTGTAACAGACCCCGATATGATGATCGGTCTTGACAAGAACTGTGCTCTTGAAATGGTTAAGGTCGGCGATATTGAAACTGATTACGGCAAGCTCGTTGACAGACAGCTTGAACAGATTGCAATTACATCTATCACGGGCTTTGCAAGAATTCTTCCCGACTGCGTAAAGACACTCACTTCACAGAGCTTCACCTCCGGCGGTGAAGACGGAGGAACGATTGAGGGTGACTAATCAATGACAGCTTGGGAAATCAAGGAAGCTCTCTCTTTTCTTACCGAATGGAACGAAGATGAAGATGATACGATTCTCGCTCTCTGCAAATCGTCCTTGAAAGAGGTTGAAGCTATGCTCAAAGCAGATGCCGACCGTTCCGATGCAAGGATTTCTGCCGCTGCTGCCGCAAATGCTTACTGCAAGCTTGCTCTCAAAAGAAGCTTTTCAGCCGATAAAGAGGAAATAACAAGCTTCAAGGCGGGCGATGTGAGCATTACTCAAAACACTTCCAATAATGAAAAGCTTCTCGAAAGAGCAGAAAAGCTTTATGAGAACGCTTTGCAAAGCTTGATTCCTCTTTGCAAGGACGAGGGCTTTGCTTTTGAGAATGTGAAAATAAAGGTGATGCTATGACTTTGACTTCTTTGTTTGAAAAATACGGTCAGGAAATAACCTTCAAGGGTGCAGACGGATGGAGTACGCCGATTTTCGGCGGCTTCATCCAGCCGTTGAGATATAAAAACAAGATGTACCTAAACGGCGTCAATACCGTTATCGGTTTTAACAGCCAGGGTCATTATCTTTATATCGGCCCTCCGGACCATGATGTCAGCCGCCTTAATGACGAGCAGTGGATCGAATCAAATTCTCAGAAATTTACGGTTGATCGAAGCGAGAAGGTTTATTTTAAAAATGAGGTTGTCTATATCTGGGCAATAATAAGAGAAATTGTGGAGGTGGATTAATGGACAGTATTGTTTCATTACCGCACAGAATCGTTGAATGGTTGTCTTCACAGGACGATATGAAGGATATCAAATTTTTCGTTGAATATCCTCCGGTTAACAAGGCAGTTCCCCTGCGCCGCATTATTGTCGCAGTAGGAATAGAGAATATAGACATCGTTGATAAATTCGTCGCAAACGATGACGGCGTGCTTGAAAAACAGGAGTATTGCCGTCTTGCAAAAATCAAGGCTAATCTGAGCATCTGTGTTCCCTTCTCAAAGGGTGGACACACCTGCCACGATATTTTTACCCGAATCGCAAACGCACTGACTTTTCGAACTAATCTGAACATTCTTGAATCAGGTTGCGTTGAGATTAAATCCGACCGTGACACAGATGCTCTGGTTATGACAGGCTGGTTTTTGATGGAAGCTGATTTCTGCCCTGCACAGAGTACGGATGAAAACTTCGCTTCTTTTCTCGACAAAGAGTTGCTGTGCGGAAGTCATATCCGAAACGATGACATTCATGTAACAAGTGAAGATAAAAACAAATGGAACAATGTTTTTACCACAGGGTTTTATTTTGGCAACGGAGACGCATCACAAACGATAAAAATCGGCTTCAAGCCTTCAATCGTCTTCGTTTTCGTTTCAGGATATCCTGCCCTGCGAGTTAATTTTGCAAGCTCAACGGCTAAGACTTATTTCGGAATCGGAGTCAGCGATTCAACCACCGGCGTTATCCCTACCGAAGACGGATTTAAGGCAGAATCCGGAAAAACTACGGGCGGCGCAACAATGTCTCTTAACGATTTGGGTTCAATTTACAATTATATCGCTTTCAGATAAACAAGAAGAGTCCGGAAAATCCGGGCTCTTTTTCCGTTGACAGAATCGTAAAAATCCAATATAATTAGTGTGGTTATTAATATATTACAACAAAAGGAGATGTAAGAATGAAAAAGACCATTTCTGTCTTTCTTTCTTTTTGCCTTATTTTAACAACGCTTATTACGGGTGCTGTTACGGCTTTTGCTGAAGGCAATGTTCTTGAAGGTACAGACATTACCTGGAATTTCAACACTGAAACTAACGAACTTCATTTTGAAGGCGAAGGCGCTATTCCCGATTTCAATCACCCTATTGTTGACGGTGATGAGGTTATTGAATACCCCTGGAAGGATTGTGCATACACGAGCATAGTTTTCGGCGAGGGTATCACAGGAATTGGCAATTACGCTTTTGCAAACAGCAAAACTCTTGAAAACATCGTTATACCTGACACGGTTACGCTTCTGGGAAAAGGAGTTTTTCTCGGTTGTACAAATCTTGAAAGCGCTGTCCTGCCTTCTGAGCCGACGGAAATCGGAGAAAGTATGTTCTCAAACTGCGAATCGCTCAAATCCGTAACCTTCGGCGCAAAGACCGAAAAAATCGGCAAGGAGGCCTTTTACGGTTGCTCCGCTCTTGAGTCAGTTGAGTTTCCTGCAACTTTGAAGGAGATCGGCGAAGCCGCTTTCCATTCTTCCGCACTAAAGGCTATCACTCTCCCCGAAGGCTTTGAAGCTATCGGCGAGCGCGCATTCTATGCTTGCGAAGAAGTTGAATCCGTTACTCTCCCCTCAACTCTCAGCACAATCGGAAAGTGGGCTTTTGAAAGCTGCCGCAGTCTTACTGAAATTACCTTCCCGGCTTCCGTTACTGCCATTCCGGAAAGTGTATGCACAGGCTGTCAGTCTCTTGAAAAGGTAACTCTTCCCGAAAGCATAACATCAATCGGCGCATATGCTTTTTACGGCTGTCCATCTCTTAAGGAAATAACGATACCCGCCGCAACAACCGCCATCGGCGAAAAAGCTATCGGCTACGGTAGATGGGGTTCAAAGGTATCAGGCTTCATAATCACTGGTTGCGCTAACTCTGAGCCTATCCTCTCATATGCTAAAGCTCACGGTTTTGATTATAACCCCGTTGGCTATATCACGAGCGGCACCTGCGGCGAAAACGCAACCTGGGAATATAATGAAGAAGAAAAAACTCTTTATATAAACGGCTCAGGCGCAATGGCTGACTACGATGCAGATGATTTTGTAGCCTACAATCTTATCCCTTATGAAAATGTTGTAATTGCTCCCGAGATAACAAGAATCGGCAGCTACGCCTTCTATAATGCCGCCGCTATGGATTTCAACCTTTCTGAAAATGTTGCTGAAATCGGCGAAAAGGCTATCGGATATTACGATAACGAAGGCGCTCCCGCCCTTCGCGAGGGTACAAGCATAACAGGCTATGACGGACTTGCTCCAATGGTTTATGCCGCTGAAAATAATATAACATTCAATTCTCTCGGCGAATTCATCGTTACAGAAGGCAAGCTCGGCGAAGACATCACCTGGGTTTATGATGTTGATACAAAGGTGCTTACCGTAAGCGGAACAGGAGAAACATACGATTATACATTTGAAAGCCTTCCCGAATTTGCAGACTATGATATTGAATCTATCACGGTTTCTGACGGAATTACTGTCCTCGGCGACTATGCTTTCTGCACAACGATTGCGTACAGCAGCATCACCCTCGGCAAGGACATTGAAGAAATCGGCGAAAAGGCTTTTGGATATATCAAGACTAACCTTTCTGACGAAGAAGGCAATCCGACGGATAAAATTGACGCCGTTGTTAATGAGTTTGCGGTTGTTAAAGGATATATTTCAACTCCCGCCGACGACTATGCGCTTCGCAAAGGCATAAACTTTGAAGCTCTTGACGGTGACCTTCTTCCCCTCTTCTCCCTCGCTGTTGATTCTGTTATCGATCATATAAAGAGTATTATTATTATCCACAAGAATAATCCTGACGAAAACGCAATTGCCGAAGCATTCCCAGTTGAAAGCTTTATTGAGGTTATTTTCCCCGAGGTTTTCGGCACAGGCAATGAGCTCACTCTCGTCAACGAAAACGGTACTTACACTTACAAGATAGTTGTTAAGGGTGACAATACGGGTGACGGTGAAATCAATTCATCCGATGCTCTTGCCGTCCTTCAGCATTCGGTTGAATCGGCCGTTATGGAGGACGAATGTGTTCTGAATGCAAGCGACCTTAACAATGACGGTGCTGTTAACTCATCCGATGCTCTTGCAATCCTTCAGATTGCAGTCGGTTCAAGAACTGATAACGCCGATTACAACCCCGGCATTATCAGATAACATCAAAAACCGTCACTTTACACAAAAGAAACAAGCTTAAATTTACACCATACGGCTGTGAGCTTTATTACAAGGCTCTCAGCCGTTGTTTTTTGGTTAATTTTTAAATATTTTTAACATATTTTTTCAATTTCTATTGTTTTTTCTGTTGATATGTGATATAGTAACCGTATGATGCGTTGGTAAGCAGGATGCTTTTTACACAAAAAACACAGCAAATATAAACCTGACGCTCAATGATAAACAAGGAGGAATTTGTTTTGAAATACTATAACGCGAAGGATATCCGTAACATTACACTTGCCGGTCACGCAGGTCGAGGCAAAACTACTCTTGCCGAAGCTATGCTTTATATTGCAGGACTTACAGACAGATTGGGAAGAGTTGAAGAGGGCAACACAGCTCTTGACTTCGACCCCGAAGAGAAGCGCCGCCATGTTTCAGTTGCCGCATCTCTTGCTCCCATCGAATGGAAAGACTGCAAGCTTAACATAATCGACACTCCGGGTCTCTTCGACTTCGAAGGCGAAATGGCTGAAGGTATCACAGCTTCAGAGTGCGTTCTCATCGTTCTCGGTGCAGGTCATAAGTATGATGTAGGTGCTGAAAAGGCTTTCAAGGCCGCTAAGAAGAGAGGCAAAATGTTCGCTATCACCCGTTGCGATAAGGAGCACGCTGATTTCTACAAGACATTTGACGAAGTACGCGCTGTTCACGGCGGTGCTGTCTGCCCTGTTATCGTTCCTTACATAGTTGACGGTCAGGTTAAGGCTTATGTTAACCTTGCTTCCCGTAAGGGCTTTGAGTATAAGGACGGCAAGGCAACAGAAATCCCGATGCCGAACGATCCGAAGATTATGGAAATGCTCGACATCCTTACAGAGGCTGTTGCAACCGCAAGCGATGACCTTATGGAGAAATTCTTCGCAGGCGAAGAGTTTACAAGAAAAGAAATTATCACAGCTCTTAATCAGGGCGTTAATGAATCATCGGTTTATCCCGTTTACGCTTGCTCGGGTTACACTATGGACGGCGTTGAAATGCTTATGGACGAACTCGCATACTCAGCTCCCGACGCTGCTTCATACGCAGGCGGCAAAGATGTTGATTGCGACGAGGACGGTCCTCTTGCAGCTCTTTGCTTCAAGACGGTCGCTGACCCGTTCGTTGGTAAGATGTCATACTTCAAGGTAAGCAGCGGTAAAATCACTCCCGAAACTCCTGTTTATAACGCTCGTACAGGCGAAACAGAAAGAATGGGTAAGATCATCACAGTACGCGGTAACAAATCAGAGGATTGCAAGTGCATCCCTGCTGGCGACATCGGCGTTGTTACAAAGCTTAACTGCGTAAAGACAGGCGACACAATCTGCTCAGCTAACAATGTAATTGAGCTAAGTGGCGTTAAATTCCCGACTCCTTGCCTTTCAATGGCTGTTAAGGCTTGCAAGAAGGGCGACGAGGAAAAGATCGTTTCTGCTATCAACCGTCTTCTTGAAGAAGATCCGACAATCAAGTTTGAAATGAATAAGGAAACAAAGGAGCAGATTCTCTCCGGTCTCGGCGAGCAGCATCTTGACATCATCGTTTCTAAGCTCAGAAGCAAGTTCGGCCTTGATGTTGAGCTTACAGTTCCGAGAGTAGCATATAGAGAAGCTATCCGTAAGACAGTTCAGGTTCAGGGTCGTCATAAGAAGCAGTCAGGTGGTCACGGTCAGTTCGGTGACGTTTGGATCCGCTTTGAGCCGACAGAGGAAGAAGGACTTATCTTCGAATCTGAGGTTGTCGGCGGTTCTGTTCCGAAGAACTTCTTCCCCGCAGTTGAAAAGGGTCTTAACGAGTGCATGAAGAAAGGCGTTATGGCAGGCTATCCGATGGTTGGTCTTAAGGCTGTTCTTTACGACGGTTCTTACCATCCGGTTGACTCTTCTGAAATGGCATTCAAGATGGCTGCAAGTATCGCCTTCAAATCAGGTATTCCGCAGGCTAACCCGACAATCCTTGAACCCGTTGGTACTTTGAAGGCTGTTATGCCCGAAGCATTCCTCGGCGATATCATGGGTGATGTAACAAAGCGTCGCGGCCGTGTTCTCGGTATGGGCGCATCTGAGGAAGAGCCGAAGTATCAGGAGCTTGTTGCTGAAGTTCCGATGGCTGAAATGAACAACTTCTCAACAGTTCTTCGTTCAGTTACAGCCGGCAGAGGCTACTACACATTCGAATTCACCCGTTACGAAGACGCTCCTGCATCGGTTGCCGAAAAGGTTATCGCTGAAGCAAAGGTTGACGACGACGAATAATTGAATACATAGAAAACGGAGATGGTGCGAGCCGTCTCCGTTTTGCTTACCTTTATTTACACTTGCATTAAAATGTAAAATATGATAAACTTGCTTTGATTTTGGATTTGGAGTGATTGAATGAATGATATCAAAGATTACATTGATTACCCCGCAGATGTAAAAAAATATGACACATCAAAGCTTCCGAAAAGGCAGAATTTCTTTTTTACATCACTTTTATATATTGCATCAAGCGTTTTTGTTTCAAGAATAAAAAAAGGCAGTAAGGTTGAAAAAATCAATATGGACGGTCTTAAGCCGCCTTATCTGCTTCTGAGCAATCATATGGAGTTTACCGACTTTCCCATTAAATACAAGGCGACCTTCCCTCACAGAGTGCATACAATCGCAACGCTTGAGGGTTATTACCACAAGCCGTGGGTTATGGAGCAGATAGGCTCTATCTGCAAGAGAAAATTTACGACGGATATCAGCCTCGTGCGTGCGTGTGCAAAGGTTCTCAGGGAGTACAAGGATGTTTTATGCATCTATCCCGAAGCTCGCTACTCCCCTATCGGCACGACATCTATCATCCCCGAGGTTATCGGCAAGCTGGCTAAGAAAAACCATGTGCCCGTCGTAGTTATCCTTCACCACGGGAACTATCTGCGTGCGCCCTTCTGGGATTTCAGACGCAAAAAGGAAGTTCCTCTTTACGCAACGATGAAGCAGATTCTCACTGCTGAGCAGGTTGAAGAAATGAGCGTTGAGGAAATCAACGAAACCATACGCCAAGAAATGCAGTATGACGAATACAAATGGCAGAAGGATAATAACATCCGTATAACCGAGGATTTCCGCGCAGAAGGACTTCACAAGGTGCTTTATCAGTGCCCCCATTGTATGACGGAGTCAAAAATGAATTCAAAGGGAATCCACCTTTTCTGCGAGGAATGCGGGAAGAAATGGGAGATGACGGAGCTCGGCGAGTTGAAAGCTCTTGAAGGCGAAACGGAATTTTCTCACATCCCTGACTGGTTCGAATGGGAAAGGGCAAATGTCCGCAAGGAAATCGAAAACGGAAGCTACAGCTTTGAGGACGATGTCCGTGTTTACACACTCCCCGGTGCCCACAAATATTACTATATGGGTGACGCTAAGGTAAGGCACAATATCGAGGAAGGCTTTGTCCTTGACGGCAGCTATAACGGCGAGCCTTATAGAGTACAGAGGACACCGAAAAGCCTCTACAGCCTCCATGTTGAATATGATTACTGCCACATCGAGCCGATTGACTGCTTTGATATTTCAACTCAGCACGATTCATTCTTCTGCTACCCGTCAAAGCCGAATGTTATAACAAAACTCTCTTTTGCAACCGAGGAAATGTATAAAATCCTTGAAGAGCAAGCTCCGAAAAAGAAGAAGAGAGAAAGAACGAAAGTTTAAAAAAGAACCTGATGGATTTTTCCCGTCAGGTTCTTTATACTTTATCAAGCCAAACTCCAAGAATTTATGTGTAATATAATAAATGATATGTAACATATGCATTTACTTTGAATTTAAAAACCGTTCACTCTTCATGTATTTTATACCAAAAATACCCATCAAAAAAACAAAAATTATGCTAACTAAAACGGTTATCAAAACTTCATTTAATCTCACAAATCCTTTAAAAGCATTGTTAAAACATAAAACCAAATTAACAATAGGAATATAAGTAATCAAAGTATTTTCTGCACTAATATATCCCAAAACATTCAGAACTGTTGCGCTCACAGGTATAACTACTACAACTTCATTTATAAATTGTGAATTTTTAATACCTTTAGATACAATTGAAACATTAGAAGAAAGCGATACAGCAATCAACGCAAGTAACCACAACGACAAAATCATAATTGATATGTTTGTTATTATACTTCCATTTTTAAAGAAACCAAACAAATCGTGCACATTATCCTCAAAAGCAAATGTTGCCAACAAAGAAATACCACTAAAAATTATATTAAAAAGCGATACAGTAAATAACGCAAACATTTTCCCAAAATAAATATACTCTTTTTTCGTTCCTGAAAGGAGCAACATTTCAAGAGTTTTTCTTTCTTTCTCTCCTGCAAAAAAATCATTAGAAAAGCTAGATATGCTTTGAAAAATAATTAAAACTAAAAAAATCGGTATAAACATATTAGAAATGGAATCAGACACATTTGATATCTTCCCTGTTTCATCTTTTAAATTAAATTGATACACATCAGTATACATTTCTTTGATAAATTCATTGTAATATTTCTGAAAATCTTCACCTAATTTTGTAGTCGTTGATATCGAATTATAGGAATTCGAATTATGAATAAAATCATAATTGCCCTCGTTTATGTATAAATAACAATCTAATATTCCTTTTTTTAGATCTTCTTCAGGAGTATCGGTATTAATCAAATTGATTCTAAAACATTGACTAACAATAATGTATTGACTAAAAATATTATAGGCCTCAGCAGAGTCTGTTGTAACCGCAATATTAATCGAGTCTTGATTATCCTTATTCAAATATTTCAAACCTGTATTAAACACAGGAAAAATCAAAAGCGGTATTAACATAACTATTAATATTGATTTATCCCTAAATATCCCAAGCAGTTCTTTTTTAAATATAGTATATATTATTCTCACTTTATTGTTCCTCCTTCATTGAGCCAACAATGAGTGAACTTTTCTTGTCTGTTTCACAGTTTTTAAAAAACTCGTTTGTATCAATCTTATTTACAATCTTGCCACTATTTAAAAATGCTATACTGTCACTTAAATCTGATATTTCAAAAATATTATGCGTAGCAATCAATATAGTTTTGTTTTTTGTCTTCAAAAACCTTATAAAATCAACAACATCATTTGTTGCTTCCAAATCCAAACCTGTTGAAGGCTCATCTAATAAAAGAACATTAGGATCGTGCAATATAGAAATAGCAAGCGCTATCTTTTGTCTCATTCCCCTCGAAAAGGTGTGAGCACGTTTGTTTATAAACCATTTAAATTTCAAAATATTATCTAACTCATCTATTCGTTCCTCTATTAACTGCTTATCAAGTCCATAGAGTTTTCCAAAATAATGAATAATTTCATAAGCTGTTAAACTTCCGTACAAGTTAACATCTCCACCAAGTAAAACTCCAATGCTACTGTCTTTTTCAAACTCTATTTTTCCTGAATCAGGTTTTAGCAGACCGGATATTAACCGAATAAGTGTACTTTTTCCCGCACCGTTTTGTCCTACCAAAGCTGTTATTTCGCCGCTATTAATAATTAAATCTAAACCATTAATTACATTGGTGTTAGAAAAGCTTTTTGTTAAATTTATAATTTTTATCATAACAACCTCTTATAATTCCGTGTGGGCACGGCAAATACCGCACCCACACTTTTCAAATTACTTTCTGCGAAGCTTCCATGCAGCACCAACAACTACTACTGCATATACGCAAGAATAAGCCAAAAATCCCATGGTAGTTCTCCTTTCTTAGTATTAAATATAACCAAACGGTTATATTTGAGAATATAATAATCCAATTGTGTTAAAATGTCAATACCAAACGGTTATTTTTAATTTGCAGGTGTTGAGTATGGACAACTACTATCCAAGACTAAAAAACCTCCGCGAAGATTTCGATTATTCTCAGCAATTTGTTTCCGACTATCTTATGATGAAGCAACCTCAGTACAGCCGTTACGAGCGAGGCTTAAGAGATGTTCCTACTGATGTGCTCATCCGCCTTGCAAGACTTTACAACACTTCCACAGACTATATTCTGGGTCTCACCACCAATATCAAACCTTATGAAAAATAAAGTCACGCACTGCGGCTCGCAGTGCGTGTTTTTTGTGTGTTTAAATTTACAAATCTCAATCCTCAAAGAAAATCGGGTTTGTCCAGGCGCGTTTGCCGTCCTTATCTATGATGCAGGCGCGGATGTATCTGTAATTTTCGGGGTCAATATCCGTCTCAGCGTGCGAAATCTGACCGTCTTTGTTATAATAAATCTCCGTCGGATGGCAATCGCTGTAGAAATAAATCTTCTCGCATGGCTCGCAATCAAGATAGATGTTTCCGTTTTCAAAATAGAAATCCTTTATAACAGGACCGCAGGATGAATAGAATCCGCCTTCCTTGATAGCTTCAAGAATGGATTTAACATTATTCTCAGCATTAACCATAACCCATCCCTTGCAGTGATGATGAGGTTGATGTCCGTCATCCGTCGCAACGCCCCAGAGCTTTATGCCCTGACCGAGGAGGTCATCCCAGTAAAGCGCATTTGTATCCATATAATTTTCGTCTGCACCGCCCGAGTTCCATATTTCCATCGCAACATTTCCCTTGAGCTTGTCAAAATATCTCGGCGGAGTTGAGCTCCATTCGGGATGGCAATAGAAGGTTATATTATTTTTTGCGTGGATTTCATCAAGAAACGGCTGATACTCAAACTGATCTCTCGCGGCTCCGTTGGGAAGGCGCTGGTCCTGCTCGTAGCCGTTTGTCTCGTCATCAGGGCCGAGACATACATGATGGAAGGTGCGGAAGCCCTTGATTCTTTCAAAAGTATTGTCAACTTCCATTCCCGGGATAATTGTTATTTCAACATCCTCGGCGTAGTTTTTATAATTATATATGTTATGGTCCGTTATCGCCATAAAATCATAGCCGTTTGACTTGTGCAGCCTTATAACATCATCGGGAGCGACCTTACCGTCCGAGCGTGTTGTATGGCAATGCAACGCACCTTTGAGAAGCTTGTTTTCACCTGTAAAAGCCTGCTGTCTGATAAACATTTCAATTCCTCCTTTTTTGAGATTATAGCAGACTATCATAGTGTTTTCAATAAATTTTATTTTGCACTTGCTAAAAAGGAAATTTTTGTGTATACTTACCTTACTAAATTTGAAAGGAAAATACTATGACACAGATTATTTCATTTGTTTTATCTCTTATTATGACTCTTGTGCCGTTCATCGGCAGAGATGCAAAGGAGCCTGAAGAGGCACTTCTCAATGTTTCAATTATTTCTGACACACACCTTGACGCCCGTTTCCCGGGTGGTAAGCTTAACCTTGAAAGAGGTCTTCGCGATATGAATAAGTTCGACAACGATGCTGTTATCGTTGCCGGCGACCTTACAAACTACGGCGATGAGGCTTCTGTTAAATATTTCTACGATATTATGAAAGACAGTTGCGATGCTGAGACCTGGGTCGTTGCTACGGGTAACCACGAAATCGGCCATCCTGAAGAATTCACAAACGAAGAAGCAAGGCAGAATTTTATAAAGTACCATAACGAATACACAGGTCAGGGCATTGAAAACGCATATTACAGCGTTGATGTTGATGGCTACACATTCATCGTTCTCTGCGACCAAAGCGAAGACAACTGGGATAGTTGCGATATCTACGACGATCAGATTGCTTTCCTTGATGCTGAGCTTGCAAGAGGTACTGCAGAGGGCAAGCCGGTTTTCGTTGTCTGCCATGTTCCCGTTGAAGGTGCAAACGGTCAGGATATGATTTATGAAGACGGCGGTCTTGACGAATATTCCGATGCTGTCAAAACTACAATGGAAAAATACGAAAATGTTTTCTTCATCAGCGGCCATGTGCATACAGGCATCAACGGTCACATCTCAAAGGCTCTTTTTGATATCTCCTGCGTTGAGACAGAAAACGGCGTTACATATGTAAACCTTCCGACATACGGCATCGTTAACCGCTACGGCATCCCTTGGAACGGTATGGGATTCCAGATGGAGGTTTACGAGGATGAGGTTATCTTCAGAGCGAGAAAGTTCAATACTTCAAGATGGTACGGCTTCTACGAATTTTCAATTGACCTTGTTTAAAAAATCAGCCTGAGATGTTAACGCACCTCAGGTCTTTTTATTTAACAAGAGAAATTATTGTTTTTGTTTTACAGCCGTGATATAATACGCAGGATAGGAGGATTGCTATGGAAAACTTATCATCTAAACTTAACTCACTTGGTCTCAAAGCAATGTCGCCTGCACCTAACACACGGCAGACGGAATGGCTCAGGCGTGAAAAATCAATCTTTTTCCACTTTGGAATGAATACCTTTACAAATATGGAATGGGGCGACGGTACGGAGAGCCCGTCAACCTTCAACCCAACAGCACTCGACTGCAGACAATGGATAAAAACAATCAAGGATGCAGGATTCACCGCGGCTATTATAACGGCGAAGCACCACGACGGTTTCTGCCTTTGGCCGAGCAAATATACGGATCACAGCATTAAAAATTCACCATATAAAAACGGTAATGGTGACATCGTAAAAGAATTTACGGATGCGTGCGCAGAATTCGGCATCAAAGCAGGTATATACCTTTCTCCGTGGGACAGACACGAAAAGACCTGGAGCACTCCCGACTACGATGACTTCTATACCGGTCAGCTCACTGAGCTTCTGACAAATTACGGCAAAATATGGGAAGTATGGTGGGACGGCTCTCAAAGCAGGAATATCACATACGATTGGAAACGATACACCGAAACTATTCATACGCTTCAGCCCGACGCAATGATCTTCGGTTCGCTGGGTGCCGAGCCTTATGTTGAAGCCCGTTGGGTCGGCAACGAAAGCGGTTTTGCAGGTGACCCGTGTTGGTCAACGATTGATTCTGAATCAATAATAAACGAAACAACAAGCGAGCTTAACAGCGGTAAAATCGGTGGCAACCGCTATCTTCCTGCTGAGGCTGATGTTTCAATCCGCCCGGGCTGGTTTTATCATAAAGAGCAGGACTCTCAGGTACGCGATGTACGCAATCTGCTGAAGCTCTGGTTTTTATCCTGCGGAAGAAACGCAAGCCTTCTTCTTAATCTTCCGCCTGACACAAGAGGACTTGTTCACGAAAATGATGTCGCAAATCTTTTGCAGTTCAATGAAGTTCTCCAAAAAGCTCTCAGTGTTGATTTCACGAATGGAGCTACGGTGTCTGCCGACAGTGTAATGGGCGAAACCTGCTCTGCCGAAAACATTATCGATGAGGATGAGAACAAATTTTACGCTCCTGAAGAAGACTGCCCGACACCCGAAATAATCGTCAGCCTTGACGGCAAAAAAGAATTCAACTGCTTCACTTTACAGGAGGTTTTCGAGCTCGGACACCGTGTCACAGGCTATGAGGTATCCGCACTCGTCGATGGCGATTGGAAAACCCTTTATAAAGGTCAGTGCATTGGCTACCGAAGCGCACAGCATTTCCCGACGGTTAAAACCGATAAGGTAAAAATAAAAATCACGGACGCCCTTCACGCACCCGTATTGAGAAAATTCAGCCTTCACAAATTTGATGAAAGCTTGCTTTTAGACAAAGAATATGCTTTAAGTGACGAGAACATTCTTGACGGTTCGGCGGCAAAAATAAGCCGCGAGGGCAATGAACTCGACCTTCATCTCGGCGGAATTATCCCCTTCAACCTCATCACAATAGAAGCTCCCGAATGTGATGATTGCGCCATCAGCCTTTACAACGGATTTGATTTTGAGCCGTGTAACGCAACGATAACCTACGCTGACGGAATGTTAAAAGTCTCGTTTGAAAAGCCTATCGGCTGGTGCTACAGAATCAGGATAACCTTGCCTGATAAAAACAATAATGATGATGTTAAATTAGGAGTATATCTTAAATAAACAGCAAAGAACGCGCCCTGACGGACGCGTTCTGTTTTTATCTAAAGAAGAAATAAATCTTTTCTATAACATTGTAAAGCTTCATAAAATATGGGTCAATAAAATCCCAATAAACTTCATCGTAAAGCTTTGTCCATTTAAACGGAGGACGGATATAGTGAAGAATTTCGCACTCGGAAAGGTATCTATCCCCTATTCCCTCACCAATCTTTTTAACGCCGAACTTAACAAGATCATCATAAAGCTCATCCTGAGCCGTCATCCATTCATACATCGGTCTCAGGCGTGAAAATTCAACCTTCTTGTTTGCGCATTTCCAATATCTCCAGGAAAGCTCAGAGCGTTTAATTTCTTCTCTCTGCGTATCTGTCAGCGCTTCGTCATAAGCCATTTCCCAAAGCTCATCGCATCTTTTTATATCTTTATTTCTCATTTTATAAAGAGTTTCTTCTGCTTTTTGATAAATGCTGAGGTGCTTACGGTCTGTTACCGCGTGATCCGTTATAATTTCGATAAATTCACCGATATGCTTACCTCCCGGGCCGTAAACAGCTTCAAGATAACCGTACATTTCTGTTTCATAATCCATATAAGGATCTTTGAGAAGCTGAGAAAGAAGGTATGTTCGCATCTCCCCGAACTCAGCGTCGCACTCGTTAATATAATAGTTACCTTCTTCGTAAACGCCCTTGACATTGTTCTCGGCAAAGATCTGAACATTTCTCTGCATAACTCCAAAATTCGGGAAGATACAGCAGGTTTCTCTGTAGTTGTTAACATAGTCCCAAATATAAACTCTATCGCAGATTTTACCCCAAGCCGAAAGATCTTTCATAAACTCTTTGTTGAGTTCACATTTTTCATCATCAAGAGTATGTCCAAAACAACATTCGATTGAGCAAAGTCTTACGATAACATCTTCTCTCGGCACTACCTTGGTCGGAGTTTTTCTTGTGTACTGATAAGCAAAAGTATCGAAAACAACATTTTCGTACTTTCCTGTTGCCTTAACTCTTTCAGCAATTGTATTGACGAAATTTATCATTGTTCCTGCGTGCGAACCGTTTTCATTATCGATTGCCGCACAGTTTTCACACTCACAATATTTCTGATTATCGTGCTGAGTAAGCGAGAGTATCTGCATACTCTTCTCAGGCTTATACTCCGCTTCAAGTACTGTGATAACCTCGTTGTAAACTACCTCTATAGTATCGGGGTTTGTAAGGCAGAGCTGCTCAGGTACTCTCTCACCACCGTGAAGAGCGAAATATTCGGGATGCTCCGCAAAATATTTATCCGCACTACAGTAGAAAGTTACAAGAGAATGTGCGAAACTGCCGATATATTCAACATCTCCACCCTGCTCTGCAGAAAGATCACGGTAAACGCTGCCACTCTGTCCGTTTGCGATTGAAAACTCGGGATCTCTTGAAGAAGCTGTATCGGTTTCAGTATATTCGAAGTACGGAGTGTACTTGATATCTATTCCATTTTCAACTGTAAGGTCAGCATTCGCAGGGATTTTTATAACATTTGCTTCGTACCATCTGCAATTGCAGAATTTCTCAAGAAAACCGTAAACGCCGTAGATTGTTCCGCGCGTATCATAGCCTGCGATAACAAGCTTGTTCTTATCGGATTTTATTACATAGCTTCCGTTCTTCGGGTTTTCAAACTGAACCTCTGCCCTGTTGGTGCTGCCGACAACGATTTCTTTATCCTGAACAGCATTATCGTCAGTTATAACGGAAATATCCGCACCTGTTATTTTTTCAAGATAATATTCAAGCTTCTCAGCAGCGTACAAATCTGTTGCAACAGCATTTTTACCAACAACGATTACTGCATCTGACACCTTAAAAGCATCATCCTTTGCACTTGCAAAAACAAAAAGAGATAAAGCAATTGAAACTGCCAGCAGAACTGCTAAAATTTTCTTCATAAAAGATCCTCCTTTATTTTTTGATTAAGCCATAAATATCATTCAAAACTTCGAGGACAAAAAAGTAAATGTTATAAAAAGCATTCGAAATAACGGTGCGTGCACCTGAAAGAAACTCTTCTTCTTCAATCTTAATATAGCTTCCCGTATCCTCAAGCGGAATAAATTTTGCTGTTTCAAACAAAGCCCCGTCGGAACCGTTCGGAGAATGAATCGCCATCATAAGCTGACCGTCAAGAGTTTCAAAAATCATCGGATGACCGCCGTCAAGCTGATTTTTTGTTTTCTTATAAAAAGCTTTCGGATGCTGAAGCCAGTCACCGTCAATCTTCCCGTTATCCGAAACAGCCATTCCCACAGCATATCCGCCTGACCTCGCGGCATTTGACCAAAGCATAATCAGTTTACCCTCAGATGTTTTATAAACAAATGGTCCGTCTGTAATGTTGCCCTTTGTCCAGATGTGTTTTTTCGCTCTGAAAATCATTTTCGGTTCTGAAACAAAATGAGTCAGATCGTCGCTGAGCTTCGCAACAGACATTTCACCGATTTCATCAGGGCTTGAAGTCCATTCATTTACAAACACCATCCACGGCTGACCTTCTTCGTCAATATAAAGTGTGCCGTCAATGCAATCTGTATTTTTCGGAGTTATATGCCCATCGGAAACCGGGTTGAAAGGCCCTGTCGGAGAATCAGACTTAAAAATCGCCGTCCCTCGCTTATCGGTTTCTCTTGAACGGTAGGTCGCAAAAAGATAAAAAGCACCGTTATAATAATGGCACTCGGGTGCCCAATAATCACAATAGCCGTCAAAATTTTCATCGGGAGAAAAAACCTGGATTTTTTCCGACCAATTTTCAAGATCCTCACTGATAACGCAACCATAGCCTTCTCCCTGACTAAGGCAGGTTCCGTACATATAATATTTACCGTCATATACGAGGACAAACGGGTCGCGTATCTGAAGATCCTGCGTTTTAACGGGATATACCTCCTTTGCCGAAACACACGGTGAAAAACATCCGACAAAAAGGATCATACTTAAAACAATTGCCAAAAATCGCTTCATCATATCACTCCCGATATTTTATATTTTGATTTTAGCATAGTATTTTTCTTCTTATGAAATTCCAAGTCTTTCAAGAATTTCGGGGTCACAGGTCTCGGCGAGTGTTCCGATTTCTGCCCATTTTTTATCTGCCTTTTCTTTCCATTCAGGGAAATCTTCGGGCAATTCGGGATAGTTATCGTAAAGAGTTCCGATTTCAACAGCCCGCATCAAACCTTTGATGATATTTTTAATCGAAGTGGTGCGGATTTTTTTCTTTGCCACAGCGGCTGAAATTTTACCGAGCCACTTTGCGATATCACTGCCCTTTAATTTGAGGTTATTGTCCTCCATTCCGCCAAAAAGCTCTTCGCTGAAAACAATATCGTTGGCAAACATATACTCAGCCTCGTCGAAATCAAGAGAAACAATACCCATAAGAAGAGGACGCATAAAATCAAAATCCTTGCCCTGAGCCTTCATATATCTTGTATTGATACTCCACATATTATCCTTCGTAAGAGGAAGCTTTTCGCGAAGAAGCGTTGAGATAACATCAACGGCAATTTCAGCCTGAACAAGAGACGATGTGCAACCTTCGCCACAGGTCGGCTTTGTCAGGCAGGCGGCATCGCCCATTACGATAAAACCGTCATCAACGAATGAATAAACCGATCTGTGATACGGTGTCATCCCCTTTTCAACCTTTTTCACCTCGTACTCAGGGTATTTGACATTTTTCATATACTGAGAGTTGAAAACCTCTTCGGCGTATTCATAAGAGTAGCTTCCGCCGATACCGAGAATTGCATCGTAGCCCTCGCCTGCAGGAGCAGACCACGCCTTATACTGCATAAAAAAGCCGTCATACTCGCGAGGTTTAACATTTTTGTCAATGTAATTTATGTAATAGAGCACAACATAGAAAATATCTTTAGGTGTTATTTTAAAATTACATACGGGAGATGAATCGGGAAGCTTGCGCCTTGCGACAGACGGAATACCCGAGCAATCAGCAACTATTTTTGCATAGGCAGTCTTCTCACCGTCAGCGGTCATATATTTCGCACCTGAAATCTTGCCGTTGGCATCGTAGACGAAATCAGTAAACTCTGCGCCGTAGATAATTTCCGCGCCCTTCTGCTTCGCCTTTTCTGCCATAAGCATAATATAATCGTGCTTATGAAAACCGATAACCGGAGAGTAACCCCCCTTTTTATAGTATGTACCGTAAGGCGAAATCATCGGAGAGCTTTCAAAACGAAACTCACGAACGGGATCGTTCTCATCAAGCATATCAAGACCGAAACGCTCCATTTCGGCTTCGCCCATATGGAAAATATCATATGAACGCGAAACATCATCGGGCATCTGCTTTTCAATAACAAGAACCTTACTTCCCTTTTCAGCCATTTTTTCAGCAAACCAACAGCCCGTACTCGATCCGCCGACTATTAACACATCATACTTTTTCATCGTAAACCTCTCTTTAGTTATAAAAATTTAAGCTTTGATTTTATCAAGCTCCTTGTTTTCCTCATGTCTCTTTGCACGGAGAACTTCAAGCTCACGATACATCTGTTCTTTCTTCTCGCCCTCAACATCATAAAGTGTTTTGAGAATAATCGATTTGAGAAGATTGCTCATTGCATAGCCGAAAAGGAGGAAAGCAAGCAACCATAGGCAGGTGCTAAGATAAGTCGGCTCTGCCTGCATCGTTTCAACGAGATCGCCTTCAGCCGAAGATTTATATCCTACCCACGCAATCATAAACGGAATCATAAGTTCCTTAAGATAGTTAAGACCGGTAAGAATCCAACCCGGCACAATACCCTGAATCGCCTCAACGCGTTCACCCGTCTGCCATTCAAGGTAATCGTAATATTCAACATCAAGGTGAGAGCTTGAAAGCTCCTGAACGCCAATACCTACGCCGAATAGGAAATAGAACGCATAGAAGAATATACTGTTCCAACCCGTGAAAAACATAATGCCCATCTTAGCCTCAACAAAGCAGATTGCAAAAAGCACTCCGGCGGAAATCATTGAATAAGGTCCGCACATTTTAAGAAGCTTCGTCGGCTCATGTTTTTTTGAAAGCTTTGTTGTGATAAGGTTTCCGACTACTGTTCCGATAGCTGTCGGAAGAGTGAGAAGAATATTTTTTGATGAACCAACGGTAATTGCGGCAAGGTAAGTTGACATTTTACCCAGCATTGCAAGAACATTGACCCATTGCATATAATGATAGGCGCGATAATTTCTGTATTTAAAAAGAGAGAACAGCGTCTTTGAAATTTTAACCTTTTCTTTCTTAGGAAGCTCAATTCTCTCCTTGCAGAAAAGACCGCACATAAGATTTCCGAACAAAGTAACGCTTGCCGCAACTACTCCGAGAATCATATACATCTTATTCTTATCGTCGCTGAAAAGACCGTAAACAAATGTTGCGATATATGCTCCGCCGTAACCGATATAATACGAAAGACGCCATACCGTTGCAACCTTCTTTTTCTCCTCGTGATTCGGAGAAATAACCTGAGCGACATTCTGACCAAGATTATTGAATGCATTAAAAACCGTCTGGCAGCAGGCAATTCCGTAGCGGAAAAGTGTCATCTGCTCAACCGTCCATCCCTGAGGAACATAGAAATAAAGAACCGTCAATGCAAACATCGGAAGAAGGCAGATAATATACCACTGGCGGTAGCGACCCCAGCGAGTCTTCCACTTCTGCACGACTATACCTGAAATAAGACCGACAATAACACCGCAGACTGTTGTTATCGTCGTCTGAACGGCAAGTATGCTTGCGATTCTGTCTGAGTCAACGCCAACAGGGCCGTAATACAGCTCGTGCAAAAATGCAGCAGCAAGAGTTCCCGTAAGAGTTGTACCGAACATTCCGCCAACGCGTGCAAGCATAAGGCAAACATATTCAAACTTTGTTACACTCTGTCCGATGCCTGACGGCAGAGCGTTTCCGGGAGCTTTGACTGCAGTTGTCTTTTTCTTTGACATAGTAAATACATCCCCTTTTCAGAGCAATTCGTCGGATTTTTCTTTATAAATATTATCACATATTAAAATCAAAAAGACAATTGTCATATTGTATCAAATATCTTTCTATTTTTGTAAATATAGAACATTGATAAAGTATTATTCCAAACAAAATTGAAATTACAAGCTATTTACGGCTGATGGTATTATATATCCAACAATAGGATTTCAGAAACAAAGGAAAAATTCAGATGATTTTATTGATAATCCTTGCTATCCCGTGCATAGTTTCTGCCCGTAGATACAATTTGTATGAAGACAGAACACACTCTTTAGCCACTGTCCTCTGCGGAGACGGCTTCATCCTGTCTGCACTTGCATCTGTGGCTGTAATGATTTCATTTTCACTGAATGTTGCTGAGGAAACCTTCGATATCGTTCAACTCCTTTTGGGAGGATTTTTAATTGCTTTTGTAACGGTTATTGGTGCTCTGGCAATGTTAATAGTTCCTCTTGGCATCCTTCTGATTTATACTTGCATCACCGTCTGTGCAACCGATAACTATGACAAGTCAGATAAATACAAATGGATTCTTATTTCGGTTTGCCTGCTGATTCAGGCTGTTTTTCCTTTAGCAATTTACTTTATATTCAGATAATTTAAAAATGAATATAACAAACCGCCGTGCTAAAAAAGCACAGCGGTTTTCTTTTACTCACAGCAACGATAGTATTTTCTTTTTATATTCGAGAAATTCATTTGTCAGGTTAAAGTCATCCCGCCGCGGCTTCGGCTCTTTAATGATGATTTCCCCTGCAATTTCTCCCGGTGAGCCTGACAGCAAATAAATCCTGTCTGAAATAAGAATTGCTTCATCAATATCGTGGGTAATAAAAAGAGTCGACAGTTGGATTTTCTCCATCACATCCAGATACCATTTGTGCATCGAGCTTTTTGTCAGCGTATCCAACGCAGAAAACGGTTCATCAAGAAGAGCAACATCTCTTGAAAACATATATGTCCTAAGAAGCGCCGCCCGTTGGCGCATACCGCCCGAAAGCTGAGAAGGATAGTTCTTCTGCGTTCCCTCCAGACCGAACTGAGAAAACATTGGTTCAACCTGCCGTCTTGCTTCTTTTTTCTTAACGCCCTTAAGCAACAGAGGCAACGCAACATTATCTTCAATCGTCCTGTACGGCAGCAACAGATCCTTCTGCAACATATAGCTTACATTTCCCGGTTGGTTTGTTATGTCTTTTCCGTCAAGCATAACCTGACCGTTATCGGGTGATAAGAGACCGGAAATAATATTGAACAGCGTTGTTTTTCCTCCGCCGCTGACGCCGAGCAGGCAGACCAGCTCTCCACGGTTAAGTTCAATTGAAACATTCTTAAGCACAGGCTTTTCGTCAAAACCTTTGCTTATATTTTTAATTTCTAACCTTTCCATATCATTCAGGAAGATAGTCATTAGTAAAGCCGAAATTCGGGTCAATTTTTGCTTCAAGAAGATTCTTTTCATTCAGCCAATTGTAGAAAGCCGCCCATCTTTCAGGGTCAAACTCGCCCCATTTTGAAGCATCCGATATATATTCCGATGCAAGATATTCCTGGCTCGCATAAACAAGCTCGCTGTTTGATTTCAGCTCTGGCGCCGCCTCCATCAGGATATCTGCGGCTTCTTTTGAATTTTCGACCGCATATGTATATCCCTTTGAAAGAGCCTCAATGAAAGCTTTTGCCGTTTCGGGATTCTCTTTAAGCCACGCATCGTTTCCGATGATTACGGGGGTGTAATAATCAAACACGGGATCTATATCTGCAAATTCAAAATAATCTGTTTCAAGACCTGCCGTCTGACAAGCTACACCTGCCCAGCCGTAAAAAATCCAGATAGCATCAACAGAACCGCTTTTTAGTGCCGACACCTCATCAGTAACGGTTGACGGAATAAGCTCAACAAGATCAAAGTTTCCGCCGTCAGCCTTCATTACATCACGAATGGTTTCTTTTTCAACCTCCATATCCCAGGTTGCATATTTCTTTCCTTCAAGACCCTTCGGGGTGTGCATTCCTTCGCCTTTTCGAGAAATTATACCTGAAGTGTTATGCTGTATAACTGCGGCAACTGCAGTAACCGGAACAGCGGAATCTCCTGCAAAAGCAGGTGCGAGAGAATCCTGAAAAGAAACTCCAAACTGTGCTTTGCCTGAAGCAACCAACGCTTCAGCACCGCCCTCAGGCGGTTGAACGATTTCGACATCCAGGCCTGCCTCTTCAAAGTAACCTTTAGCCTGAGCAACATAAATTCCCGTATGATTTGTATTAGGCGTCCAGTCAAGAACGATTGTTATTTTGCTCTGTTCTGTTTTTCCGCAAGCTGATAAGCAGAAAATTATCGCAACAGACATCAATAAAGCTATTATTTTTTTCATACTTTTTTCTCCTTTTTGTTAGTATTACGGTAAGGCATACATTTTTTCTCTGCAAACCCAACCAACGCCATTAACGCCAGGGAAATTGCGGAGATAAGAAAAATCACTGCAAACATTTTATCAAAAGCAAATGCTTTTTTGACGCGTGTCATATAAACACCCAATCCACCGAAGCCGCCTAGCCATTCGCTGATAACAGCACCGACAACGCTGTATGCCGCGGCAATTCTTAAGCCTGAAAACAGTTGCGGCAAAGCCGACGGAAACTTGATATAGCGAAAAATCTGCACGCGATTTGCTCCCATCGAACGCAGTAATCCTACAGCGTCTTTATCTGCGCTCCTGAACCCGTCAAGAAGTCCAACGGTTACGGGGAAAAATGTTGATATAACTATCAGAACAATCTTCGGCGTCATTTCATAACCGAACCAAAGAACAAGAATAGGAGCAATTGCTACGGAAGGAATTGTTTGAGTTATGATGAGCAAGGGATAAAATGCTTTATACAAAACATTGAAGCCATCCATCAGCACCGCCGCAACGAAGCCTACGCTTACACCCAAAAACAAGCCTATAAAAGCCTCCTGCAGAGTTATGAGCGAATTTTCAAACAGCAACTGCCTTTCATCAATAAATGCCCGTATAACATCTACAGGCGACGGCAACATATAAGACGGTATCAGCCCCACCGAGCAGACTGATTGCCATACAATCAACAAAAGGATGACGGCAACGACCGACGGAACATTACGCCTCAGCATGCTTTTTAATCTTTTTGTCAATGGTCAGAATTTCGCCCTCGGGTCTGTAAACGACCTTAACATAAGCAGAAACACTTTCTGCGCCTGCTTTAATTGCAACATGCTGACATTCCTTGACAATATCCATCAGTTGGTCATAGCTGTCACCTTCAATTGTTGTTTCGAATGGGCCTACATGGCAGTTCAAACCGTTGCTTTTGATAAATGCGATAACCTCATCTACGATACGGATAAGGTCATCCTGATCTTTTGCAACAGGAAGAACCTGAATTGCGATACTTGCTTTCATAAAATTACCTCCAAAAATTAAATTACCTCCGCCGTAATATCGGCGAAGGCTTATCAAAGTACGGTTTGTTTACTGCAGATCACAATGTACTTCAGCTATGCTTCCTACGCCGGCATTATCCGGATCAGGTTTACGGGTCGCAGGTTTACCTGCCTCTCAGCCGTTCGTACGGCTCCCCGGAATTGAAATACGAAATAAAAATCAGGAGACAACCCCTTCGGATGCCTCCTGTAAAAAATCTTTTAATATGACTTCCTACGGCGGCATTATCCGCATCAGGTTATAGGGTCGAAGTTTGATTACTTCCTCTCAGCCTGCTTACACAAGCTCCCCTGTATTTACTTCGTCTGCATTATATACCCTTTCCCGTAAAAAATCAAGAGTTTTTTAACATTTACTCTGTTTTTGTCGTCCGCTGTTCTTGACATTTATTTGCACACTTGTTAAAATTTTTCTATAAGAAAGGGGCAATAATATGGCTTACATTCATTTTTCCTACACAAAATACGGTCTTTCAAAACGAGCCACTGCAACGAGCGTTACGGGCGGAATTTTCACCACCGCAGGCATCGCTTTCACCGTCTACAGTCTGGTTTACGGGATTTTCGGTGATCTTGAAGACGATTTTTTCGGATATATCGTTTGCGGATTAATTTTTATCGGTATTGGTTTCGCTTTTCAATTCTGGGCAAAGCGGATAAACGATAAAAAAGCTTACAAAAAATGGGTAAAATTAATTGATGAAAACAATCTTACACAGCAGGTAAGCTCCAATATAGCTGTTGCTGTTGAATTATATAAAAAAGCGCCTACAGAGCGATGCAAAAAATACATTCTCCAGCTCAATCCGCTTCTGAATAATTATCTTGAAGCAAACAAGCAGACCTCTCAACCAAAACAGCAAACCAACACGCCACCATCACCTACTGCAACCGTAAATGAGCAACCCACACCCTTGAATGTTCAGCCTGCACCTCAGGCAGGAGGTTTCTGCAGAAATTGCGGAAGCAAATTCACACCTGATTCAAAGTTCTGCAACAATTGCGGCGCATCGGTAGTTTACTGAAATTAAATCACATTAACACAAATCATAAAAAACGACTGACCTTTGCAATGGGTCAGTCTTTCTTGTTTTTATTGCTGAGTTGATAGAACGCGACTGCCGAAGCGGCGGCTACATTAAGCGAATCAACGCCGTGATACATCGGTATTTTCACGGTATAATCGCAGTCATATATAGTTTGGTCAGAGAGTCCGTCGCCCTCCGTTCCCATAATGACAGCAAGCTTATTTTCCTCCGCCAGCCTCGGGTCATCGATTGAAACAGAATCGTCCTTAAGTGCCATAGCGATCGTTTTAAAGCCGAGAGCTTTTATCTCATCAAGACTTTCATCGGGTGAAAAAGTCCATTCGATCTGAAATACGGTACCCATACTGACTCTCACCGCGCGTCTGTAAAGAGGGTCAGAGCAGCCGGGAGTGAGGATCACGGCATCCATTCCGAGAGCTGCTGCTGAACGGATTATGGCGCCGACATTGGTCGGGTTCATAACTCTGTCCAATATGACAATACGACTTTTGCTTTCGCATATTTCTTTAACACTTTGCAAGGGTTTGCGTTTCATTGCGCAGAGCATCCCCCTCGTAAGCTTGAAGCCCGTCAGTTGCGTCAGGATATCAAATTCTGCGCAAAAAATCGGCACATCCTTAATTCTTTCAAGAATCGGCTTGCCCTCACCCTCAATATGTCTTTTTTCCATAAGGCAGGAAACAGGTTCATATCCTGCATCAAGGGCGCGTTCGATAACCTTCGGACTTTCCGCAACAAACAAGCCTTTTTCAGGAAACTCTCTGTTTAAAAGCTGAGCCTCGCTCAAACGGGCATATACATCCAGCTCAGGTGCAGAAAAATCTGTTATTTCTATAATATTACTCATACTATTCTCCATTGTGTTGATATGCTATATATTTTAGCCATATAATCCACCTGTGTCAAATGTTTCCTTATATATTGATAATCTTCAAGTCAAAAGATGTAACTTAACTACGTTTGCTCCCTCTTTTTTCCCACAGTGTAACAGGAATCTCAAAGCGCAACATTCAGCCAAAAACTACATTTTTTATGATTCGAACTACAATTTATCCAAATAGACACTATGAGTCCATTTTATGTGTTATAATATTAGCAAAGGAGTGATCCATATGCCTGAAAACTTCAAAAGTAACAAAAGCTACAGACTAATCAACATATATGAAAGGTTGAATATGGGTGAGTTTGTGAACAAGCAAATTCTCGCTGATACATTTGGTGTATCTAAAAAAACTATTCAGCGTGATATAGATGACCTTCGTGCATATTTTTCTGAAAATTACCAACATGAGGTCGATACGGAAATAAAATTCAATAGAGCCAAAAACTCCTATGTACTTGTCCGACCAGAGCGCGAATGTCTTACCAACACAGAGATTCTCGCAACATGTAAAATTCTTCTCGAAAGCCGCGCTTTATGTAAGGAAGAGCTTTTTGTAATTATCGATAAACTTCTTTTACAAGCAACAACATATGATAAAATACTTATCCGTAACCTGATTCACAGTGAATACGCAAATTTTGTTGAACTCAGACACAAAAAAAGACTTCTGTCTCTGATCTGGGAATTGTCAAATTGCATAAACAACTGTAATGCAATCAGTTTTAATTATGAGCGCCAGGACGGAACAGCATCTGAGAAAAAGGTTAAGCCGGTTTCAATTATGTTTTCGGAATTTTATTTTTATCTCATCGCTTATCAATATGACGAAGAAAAAAGTTATCCTATAGTTTACCGTGTTGACAGAATAACCGGTATGAAAAATCTTGAGCAAAAATTCTATATCCCATATAAAGACACTTTCAGTGATGGTGAATTCAGGAAAAGAGTTCAGTTCATGTATTCGGGTAAATTAAAAAGAATTACATTTGAATACTCCGGTGTTCTTGAAGCTATTCTTGACAGATTACCGACCGCTCAGATATTAGAAACCAGTGGAACAGTATATACTATCAGCGCAGAATCATTTGGTGACGGTATTCTTATGTGGTTGCAAAGCCAAGGTGATAAAGTCAGCATTATCGATATTAAAACTCAAGAATAAGGCAAGCATTAAATTATTGGTATAATTGAAGGAGAGCCCCTATGAATAAATTTGATAAAGCCCGACAACGCAATAAAGAAATTGTAAACGAAGTCACTCAATCCACCGGTTACTTAACGGAAATCAGCAACGAACACAAACGAGTTACTAATATTTATGACAATATCGGGATTGTAATCGGTGATATTGATCAAAAATTTCAAATGGCAACAAAGCTCGATGCTACTGATATGGCTTTCTTGTTTTTTGCAACGGCTATGCAAGTAATAAGGCAGTATTTCATTACAAATTTTAAACTCTCCGAAGACAGACCTAACGATCAGGAAGCCGCTGAGAAAACCAAAGGTGGGCACAAGGAACATTCTGACCGTTCACATCGTTACTACAATCCGTCGCTCGAAGAAATAATAACAAACCCTGTACCGTTTGATGCTATTTACGGAAGTGTGGATTTTGATTTAGGTCTCGGTGGAGGATTTTCACACAGAGCTAAAACCTTGGGACACGATGCATTTCTCGGTTGGATTTTCGGAACAGCAAACATTGCTACAAGTACACTTACAACTTGGACTTTCGACTCATACCATATCAAAACCGGTCAAACAGGAAACGGTGCCGCACGCGACAAAATAACAAATCATGCCAGCACTTCAAAAGTTCTTTTATCAACAAAAGATAAGCTTTTGCACGAAGAGTTTGAAGGTAAAAAGAAAGTAGGTGCCGCTCTTATTAAAGAAGCAGTTCACCTCAAATCTGATATCGGCTCAAAAGTAAGTCTTCCAATACCGATAATTTCAACAATTTCTCCGGAATTTGCCAAAAGCCTTGCAGATTATGGAATTGACCTTGCAAATGTTATAAATGTAGGGAAACAAGTAGCTTACGCTGCCTTTATCAATTCTATTGTTTCTATGGTTCACCGTTTACTTTATGATGAGGCTACAGACGGCAGTATATTGCTTTATGAGGTGCGGACAAGAAAAATCCTTTCCTACTCAAATGTAATTGCTTCATTAAGTAACATTATCGTAGTTGCAATTATGGAAGCTATCGGTGTTGCTTCCAAAGATCCCGATATGGTTAAAAAAGGGCTTTCTTACCTTGATGTCGGCGGCCTGCTGGTTACCTGTTACAGACTAGTTAAAGATGTTAAATTCATAAATCAGGTAAAGGAAGAGTTTTTAAAAAATGAATTCTACTCCGCAGTGGTAGGAGAGGAATATAAATTTATTCAGGAGGTACAAAAAAATGGATAAAAAATATACACAAGGATTCAGCGATGGTGTGAGCGCCAACGCCGAGTCAATCGCTGTCTTTAACAAAAAACAAGAAGAGGCATTTGAAGCAGCTAAAGAAATTATAATCAAAAAAATTAACGAACACGGAGAAATTTTTGATTTTGTTATTGATGAACTGGAATATAACGAAAGCCTTCGTAATTTCGGTTTAAGAAAAGATTACAGTATCAACGAACTTGAGGATACTGAAAAAATTCTCCTCTGTTCAGCTATTTATACACTTTTAACTGAAAATGGCGAAAATTCTGAGCTTCAGAAAAAATTCTTTTACGGTGTTCAGAAATATCTTGAAATTGCAGATTATCAAAAAATTGTTCCTGAAAATCTTCTTAATATTGACAGCAACTCAGCCTGCAACACCATATTCAGAGTTATATGCGAGTTTCTGTTTCTTAAAAATGCCAACTTTGACTTTTTCGAAAGCTATCCCTGGCTCGAAGACATAGTAAGAAAATCCGAGTTCAGAAAAACAACAGAGTTTATTGAGCAAAGCTATCGCTCACTCGGACTTGAAGTTTTTGTAAGTCATTACAATTTTTCTGACGAGATTTTTGAACCTGAAATTGAAAACACAGAAAACGAAGGCGGAACACCTGTAATCACAGAAGATATTGCTATAAGCGAAGCTTTATATATATCTGCAGAAAATACCGAAACTTTCACGAACAAAAGTGTACACATTTCTTCCTACATAACCTGTGAAGGCTCTCTCGTTTTTAAAAACTGTATTATATTTTATAACGAGTCGCTTTCATCAGATGAAATTTCATTAAAAAACGGAGCTTCTCTTGTTTTGGATAACTGTTATGTTTTCTGTAAGGGACTTGATAAATCTCCGTTTATAACGGCTGAAAATTCTTCAAGCATTAAGCTTTCCCGATGCTCATTTGTTGACTGTTCGTATTTTGTCGATGGTAAAGATATCGAGTTTGAAATGACTGACTGCCATATTTTGAACGCAGGTAATAAATTTATCGAAATTAACAGCCGAGAGCATATTTCGCAAATAAAAAATTGTGTAATTGAGGAAAAAGAATTAGCTGATTTTAATCTAGTTATTATGGACTATCTTTCTTCGGATGAGATAGAAGATTATAAAGAATTGGGTATTTCTATTTATGAGAGTATTTATATTTTCAGTTTAGCCTTGGCTCATGTTTCTGATGTCAATTGCATATGTAGCGAAAAGTTTAACGAAAAAGATATTTTTTGGAGAGCTTTTATTACATCGAGCAGTGATTCAAAATTTGTAAACTGTTACTTTGAAGCGTGCAGTGATGCAATCTACGAGGGTCAGGTAGAATCTTGTAAATTTGTAAATTGTACAGGGGTAATTCATGAAGCTACCTCAATCAAACATTGTTCTTTTAATAATTGTTACGGCAATCTTATCTATGCAGGCGTATACACAAATCAAATTGAATCTTGTGAGTTTACAAACTGTAATTGTCAAGACAAGGGAAATCTTATCACTCTTGATGTTGATTTAGTTGATGAAATAACTATTGAAAAATGTAAATTTATAAATTGTATTTTCGGAAGATACTATGCGATTTCTTTTAGTAGCGCCCTTGGCTCTTTTCACATTGAAAGCGACTTCAAAAATAAAAGAATAAGAGTATCAACACTTGCTTTTTTAGGTTGCGTAACTTCAAGTGATGACAAAGTTGTATGTAATCCTATCATTACTTATAATAATGGAGTATTCCGCGAAAAACTAAAAACATTTACCGCTTTCTCTGTTCATAATTCAACCGGTCTTAACAGTGTCAAGTATGTTCAGGATGCAAGCGTTGAATCCCCAAGTGTTTCTGAGCCGAAACAAGAACAAAGTGCTTTGGATAAGGCCGCTTCTGTCGGTTCAAAAGTTGCACTTGCATCCGGAATCGCATCTTTAATACCTTTTGTTGGTGTCCCAGCCGCAATCGCAACAATTGCTGGTTCTAATGTAGTGGCTGAATCTTTGATGTCAAAAAAATCGCAAAAAAAAATTCCTGATAAAAACGATGATAAATAAGCTTAAACATCAATAAACAAAACAGTTTGAATCACTCCGTTTGCTCCCTCCTTGTTCGAATACCTTGCTGCTGAATACATAAAAAAATAAAAGGTAGCTCCTTTCGGAACTACCTTTTATTTTTGGCGGAGAGCAAGGGATACACCTGCTTTGCAGGTTGCGTCCTCGGCGACCGTTGCTTCGCAACAGTACCCGCCTCAGACTTCGGAGCTAAAAACAATTCACCGAATTGTTTTCTTTACGCTCCTCACCCCCTCGGGCTTCGAATCCCTTGCTTCTGAATATATAAAAATAAAAGGTAGCTCCTTTCGGAACTACCTTTTATTTTTGGCGGAGAGCAAGGGATTCGAACCCTCGAACAGGTTATAGCCTGTTACACGATTTCCAGTCGTGCTCCTTCGGCCAGCTCGGACAACTCTCCGTATCTGCCTTACAGCTTTTCTATTATAACCAACAACTCATTAAAAATCAAGTACATTTTAAAATTTAATTCTTCTTTTGAGCCTTGTTTGCCTGAAAGTAAAAGTCATACTACAAACTCTCTCATAAGAAAACTATAATAAAGTTGTGGAATATCACATCCGATTTTTCATCAAGTAAACAAAAGGAGGAAATACAATGAGCAGATTTTTTCTTTTTATTATACTTCTTTTTATTATCGGAGCTACTGTTTCTGCCATCGTTGCCATTGTCAGATATTTCGGGCAGAAGAATTCATTTTACTCCCTCGCAACTTTTATTAGCGGCTCTGTTATGAGTCTTTCGATGCTTTTATCTCTCATCATAATGGACTCAAATCTTTCTTCACGCATAGCACAGAACACTGAAAGCTACGGTTTCTTTTCAGGTCTTGCTACCTTTATGCTTTCTTCGCCTCTTTCTATTATCTTCTTTATCGGTGCATACTTTGCACTTTTCACATATGTAAATTCCGTTATCAGCGATATTCATATCACCGGCAAATCTGCAAAAGACAATTTTTCACGCATAATAATCTGTTCACTTATCTGCTTTGCCGTTCCTTTTTTGATATGGCTTTTGCGTTTTTAACCGTTGTTATACATTGTAAAACATTACAAAAAGCACCTCCGAAGAGGTGCTTTTTTCAGTCCATAAACCAGCCGATCGCGTCTGTGTCGCTGTAAAACTTTTCAAAAATCGGTGCGCCGATATCGAGCACCTTCTGAATTTTCGGACCAACCGGAAGAGCCATATTAAACTCAATATTAAATTTTGCAAGGTCGCCGTAACCGGGATCGGTGTTGCTTATCACCTTAACAAAATTGCCGTTAAAAATAAATGTGAATCTACGCGTCTGCGGTATACCTGAAGCAAAGAAGAAGAGTTCAAGCGAATCGTCGTTATTCCAGGTTGCCTGAGCTTCAATGATAAGATCGTTTTCGCTGAATCTGACATAATTACGGATATACTCGCCGTTCATACCTGCTCTGAGCATCATTCTTCCGCAATTCTTTTCGTTAAAATAGAACTCAACATAATCATCTTTAAAGCTGAACTCAACCTGATCGAGCTTGCCAACCTTTTTTCGCCACATAAAATAATTTACTCCGCCGAGTACGCTCAGCGTCGAACCCGAAACAAGCTTTATCTTTCTGCGATTGATTTTCTTTTCCATCGCTATGTTTCTCTTCTCTGCCGCATTTCGGAAAAACGGAGAAACGCATCTTGTTTCAAGGTATTTATTAAAGGCGGCAAGGCTTTCTTTATTAACCTCTTTCTTCGGCTCAATAAATCCCTCGGGGAAATATTCATAGGCAGAATTTATGAAGTCACCGTCGCGGTTATCGCTACCCGTAATAACAACTGCGGCATCGTAATCAGGAAACATAAAAACATGCTGACCGTAAAGACCCGTAAATCGGTATGTTGTATCGTCATTCTCGTGGTCAATCCATATTTGATAACCATACTCCGATCTGTCCGTAAAGACAGGATATGTTCTCGGGGTGTAGGCGGTTGTTGCAAGGTTAAACCATTCTTCAGAGAAAATTCTCTTGCCTTCGTATTCACCCTTATTAAGGTAAAGAATCGCAATCTTAGCAAGGTCCTCCGCTGTAAGATAAAGACCCCAGCCTCCTGCATCAACATCCTGCTGGTTTTTATCCCAATGCGGAATTTTTATTCCGAGTGGTTCATACAATCTCGGCGTGAGATATTCTGTCAGAGTACGTCCCGTTTCTTTTTGCAGAATCCAGGAAAGAAGAACCGCATTTTCGCTTATGTATTTCCAATCCGTTCCGGGTTCAAATTTAATCGGACAGGTGAGGAAATTTTTAATCCAATCAGTATTTTTTTCTTTATCGTTAATAATGGGAGTCTGAATACCTGCTCTCATAGAAATAACATCGTGAATGGTCATTTTCTCTGCCCATTCCTTCTGCTTACCCTTCATTTCCGAAAGCAGATGCGGAAAATATTTCACAAAAACTTTTGTCTCAAGGTCGATTATCCCTTCATCGTACGCAATTCCTATCGCCGTAGATGTTATACTCTTGCTGAGCGAAAACATTTCGTGCGGAGTGTCCGATTCAATCGGCGTCCAATGGCATTCGCACGCAATCTTGCCGTTACGAATAACCATAAGGCTGTCCGTACGAAGATTTATCGACTCAATATATCTTATATATTTTTCAACGATATCGGAGCTTACTCCGACCTGTTCAGGAAAATCCGCTCTTTTTAACACTTTAAACACTCCTTAAACATTCTTCGCAATCATATCATTTATCGTTTTTCTTATTTCAAGCATCGCCTGAGTTCCTCTGGGATAGTCGCGGAAATTTATTTTACCAAACTTCTTATCAAGCTTTTTCAGAAGCTTTTCCCTGCCGACAAAAGATTCCAAAAGCTGCATCGCTCTCATATCCTGCAAGCTTTCAAAGAAAACCTCTGCACGGATAGACATAATAGCACCGTCTTCATAAGGATAAACAAGGAATGAATCACCTGATGGGAAAGCGCAATCGGCATCAGTAACCTCGTAAGGATTGATATGCCTTAATGAATGAGCTGAATTATAGAAATTAAATCCCCATTGCAGGAAGCCTTTGATTTCGTGAACATAAAGCTGTGTGCCAAGAATTCTTGTTGCTGAAAGGGGCATTGAAAAGAATCTGTTGCTCATCTCCTCGCCCTGACCGCAGCAATAGTATGTCCAACGGTTTTTAAATCCTTTTTCGATGAACTCTTCTATATTATCCGTTGAAGGAATCGGCTGACTGATTATTCCCTTTTCATAGACTTCATAATCCGAAAGAGCGTCGATGATTACAAAATCTTTGAGTATTTCTGCAACAACATTCTTCGCCTTTGAGTAAGATTCTATCTGCTCTTCGCTCGGCTCGTCCGAAATATGGAAAAAAGTTATCTCTTTTATACCGAGCTCTTCAACAACCCTTACAAGCTCGGGAAGAAAAGCATGGAGAAAGGCTGAATATTCCTCGCCTGACGCCTCTGTTTCCCAGCCAAAAATGCGTTTATATTCACCATTTTCCTCTGCCATAACCTTAGGAGCCGCAAATGCACCCCACTGAGAGAAAAGATGTGAAATTTCAAAATACTTTATACCGCATTTTTTCGCAAGTTCAACCCAACGGCGAAATTTTTCAAATCCGAACAAATATTTTCCGTTTTCTTTTTTCACATCGACCAATTGAACGGTCGTTCTTTCGCCGCCGATTTTTGTATCAAGAGGAGGAGTGAAAACAGGAGTAAGAATCATATTGTTTCCGCATCTGACAAAAGCTTTCATAAAGCTCTCGATATACGACCAATGCTCCTGAGAAAAAACGGGTACTTTAAAATAATCGGCTATACAGTCGGTATGGAACCATTCCGTATTAATAAGCGTCTGCTCAGGAAGAACAGCGTTGATGACCGTAAGAGTCAGCTTGCAGGATGAAAGCTCTTTCTCGTCCTTAAAAATTTTAATTTTTATATCGTATTTTCCTGCATCGATATCGCAAGGAACATCGACCGTTATCCATAAGCTAAACCAGTTATTGGGTTTAATAAAATGGTTTTCCTTTATAGGGAAAAGAACATCCGGGTAAAGTCCCGGCTGACTTCTTTCCGTATATGCTGTTTTATCAGGATAGCAAGGAAGCTCCGACGCAACATTGCCGACAGCTCGGACAGTTATGTACTTTTCAAGTTCGGAATCAATCTTCACCGAAGAGGTAAATCTTTCGTCCGATTTATACGCAATCTGATAAGAAAAGCGTTCACCCTTAAGAACCTTATCTTTTTTTATTTCATAAAATTCACATTTGCCGTCAAGATACACCTTGCTTAGTGAAGAAACCTGTTTAACCTGAAAAACCATTTTACCGCCTCCGCCGTGTTTTTATTTATTTTAACACAACAACTAACGGTTTGTAAACTTTATTTGCGTTTATTTACGGCAACAATCCCTCCGATTGCAGAAAAAAGAATGTTTACTGCAATAAAAATCCAACCTGCAATGGAAATCGGGCTTTTCGTAAGCAGGGCAGAAACTGCAAGAATGAGAACACACGGTACCAATGCGCTGAGAGTTCCAAAAGCAATTCCGTTTTTTCTTACGGGTCTTACGGCAATAAAGCCTCCCAAGAAACCTGAAACGGCGCCGATTGCAGATACTATATATTTAAAGGAAGCTGTATCGGAATCATTTTTCCATAAAATAAGAGCAGCAAGAGCCGTAAGAGCAAAAAATGAAAGCAGGCTTGCCACTGAACCGATTGCTGTTTTTTTTGCAATATTTTTAAGGGAGCTATCCTTAACCTTAGTTTTTGTTCTTCTTTTTTTGTGCATAAAAAAATCCCTCCTCATTCCAAGCTATGAGAAGGGATTTTATATTATTACTGATTTCTCTTTATTTTTGCCGTTGTTGTTTTAGCAAATTCTTTTTCCACAATTTCTGTTTCTTTGATAGCCTTATAAGCTACGACCTGGCTGTTAACATTTCTTACAGCCTTCGAAACAGCTTTTTTTATTTCCTCAGGCGTAACATTTATATTGCCCGTTTCTGCTGAAATTGCACTGACATCAGGAAAAATCCTTGCCTTAACGACGGTATCTTCCTTATCACCTTCAGAGCCGACGACCATACACTCCTTAACAACCTTTTCTTTAAGAAGGAGAGCTTCAAGCTCTTCAGGATAGATGTTCTTACCGTTTCTGGTAACGATTACATTCTTGCTTCTGCCCTGAATATAGTAAAATCCATCCTTATCAACCGTTGCAAGGTCACCTGTATGGAACCATCCGTCATAGTCAAAAACTGCTTTTGTTGCTTCTTCGTTTTTATAATATCCGAGCATTACCATCGGCCCTTTAACGCAAAGCTCGCCTATTCCATTTTCATCGCAATTGATAAGCTTTGCTTCAACATTCGGGATAGGTCTGCCGATAGATGCGTGCTTGCTCTGCTTATCGCTGTTGCAGATAACGATAGGAGAACATTCCGTCAAACCATAGCCCTGAAAGGTTTTTATACCGAAGCTGTTCATATCCTCGACAATTTTCGGGTCAATTCCTGCCGCTCCGGAGATAATCAATCGTATCTCTCCGCCGAAAGCATCCTTGATTCTTTTGAAGAAAAGATCACTTGTATCAACGCCAAGAGTCTTTGCTGCTTTGTAAATCTTGCTTGCAACGCTGATTTTTGCCTTTGCACCTTTTTCTTTTTCAAGAGCTTTTTTGATTCTTGAATAAAATTTTTCAATAATAAGAGGAACAACTATGAGAATATTCGGCTTATATTCCTCAAGATTTTTTGTTATATAACGAACGCCTTCGCAGAAGCAAATCGTCACTCCACCATAGATACAGCAAAGAAATGTAACCGTACACTCATAGGTATGATGAATGGGAAGGATGGACATAATTCTTTCACCCTTATTGATTTTAACAATCCCCATAATCGACATAATATCCGCACATATATTGCGACTGCTGAGCATAACAGCCTTCGACATCCCCGTTGTTCCTGAAGTGAAAAGAAGAACGGAAAGTTTATTTTCATCAGGCTTTGCCTCGATATATTCCTCATTTCCGTCAGCAATAAGCTGAGCGCCTTTTTTAACAAGCAGGTCAAAAGAAAGTATATCGCCGTCATCTTCAGCCGCGTCCATACAAATATACAACATATCCTGCGGAAGCTCGTCACGGTGTTCCAATATTTTTTTGCCGAATTTCTTATCAAATATAATAGCCTTTGATTCTGAAACTTCAAGGATACTCTTTATATCTGCAAAAGGAAGCTCCTTATCCGTCGGCACAACGACGCCGACTCCGCACACAACAGCCATATAGCTCATGCACCATTTATAGCTGCTTGCGCCTGCAACGGCAATTCTGCAATCCTTAAGTCCGAGATCAAGAAGCGCCGTACCAAGAGAGAAAACATCATCGTGATACCTGTTATAGCTTATATCGACAATCTGCCCTACTTCATTCTTCACCTTGAATGCAGGACTCTTGCCGTATATTGCCATACTCTGGGTAAGAAGTTCACGGAAAGTATGAAACTCTCTGACTTCATATATTGGACGAGTCATATTTTAACCACTCTTTATATTTATAATCTTTCAAAAGCTTTTCAACAGCCGCAAGCTTAACGCAGATACAAAGAAGCTCAACTGCCTTATTAAGCTCATCAATATCCGGGAATGACGGAGCAATTCTGATATTGCTGTCATAGGGGTCGATGCCGTACGGGTATGTTGCACCAACGGTCGTAAGTGTAAGGCCTGCATCCTTGCAGAGCTCGCCAACACGCATTGCGCAACCGTTCATAACATAAAGGCTTACGAAATATCCGCCGTTCGGATTCTTCCAGTGTGCAATACCTGTTCCTTCAAAAGCCTTTGTAAAACCACTTGTAACAGCTTCAAACTTCGGTCTGAGAATCTCAGCATGTTTTTTCATATGAGCCTTGATGCCGTCAAGATTTTTGAAAAATCTGACATGTCTCATCTGGTTCATCTTATCGTGCGAAATAGTCTGCACCGTCATTCTGCTGAGAATTGCGTCAATGTTCTTTTCTGATGCGGCAATAGCGGAAACGCCCGCACCCGCGAATGTAATCTTTGAAGTTGAGCATACCTCGATAAACATATCTTCACTGCCATATTCCTTAGCAACATCAAAAATGTTAAGAAGCTCATCGGGAGTATCATTGATATCGTGAACAAGATAAGCGTTATCCCATATAACCCTGAAATCATTCGCCGCAGGTTTAAGCGCCGCAAAACGCCTTACTACCTCGTCTGAGAAAGTAATACCGTCAGGGTTTGAATACTTCGGAACGCAGAAAATACCCTTTACACTACTATCCTTTACCAACTCTTCAATACTATCCATATCCGGTCCGTTGTCGTTCATTCTGATGGCAATCAGATCAATACCGAAATGTTCAAGAATTGCAAAATGTCTGTCATAACCCGGTGCAGGACAGAGGAATTTAATCCTACCCTGCTTCATCCACGGCTCGCCGCCGCTACCCATAACCATACACTGTGAAATATAGTCATACATAATTGTAAGGCTTGCCGTACCGTACATAACAACATTCTTCGGCTCAACACCCATAAGTTCAGCAAAAAGCTCCCTTGCCTCAGGGATACCGAGAAGAAGACCGTAGTTTCTTGTATCAAAACCGTCAACTGTTTTAAAGTCGCTCGTTGAAACAATTACATCAAGAAGTCCGTTGCTCAGGTCAAGCTGCTCCTTGTTTGGCTTACCTCTTGACATATCAAGCTTCAAGCCGAGCTTTTTGAAATCCTCATATTTCTTTGTAAGTTCACTTCTGAGTGAAATCAATTCGTCCTTTGATAAATCTTTATAAAGTGCCATTTTTCCTCCAAGTTTAAAGGGCACCTCAGTGCCCTTTCTGCCAAGTTAATCTTCTTTATCCATATGCTTTGCGATGAATGCTTTGACCTTTGCCTCGTATTCATCCTTTGCATTGTAATAACTGAATGCGTGAACTGTATTTTCCACCCACAAATAGTCCTTCTCAACAGGACAAGCATCATAAAGACGCTGACCGTGTTCAAACGGAACAACCTGATCCTGATCACCGTGGATAAAGAGAACAGGATTCTTTGCCTTATACATATTCTTAAGAGGATTGCTTTCCTCAAAGAAATAGCCTGCCTTAAGCTTGCTGAAAACGCTTCCGAGCTTAACTGCGGGCATAAAGCCAAAGCCAATCATACCCTTAAGCTTGAAGTTCATAATTTCAGATGCGCTTGTAAAGCCGCAATCCTCAATAATAATTTTAACCTGATCGGGCGGCGACATCTCGTTGCAGTTCATAACCGTTGCCGCACCCATTGAAATACCGTGAAGTATGATTTCAATATCACTGCCGAAGCGGTTTATAAGATAGTCTACCCATAAAAGGATGTTTTTTGCATCGGGAGCGCCGAAGCCTATGTAGTCACCTTCGCTTCTGCCGTGACCCGTAAGGTCGGGAAGAAGATAGTTATAGCCAAGGTCGTTATGATAAAACGGTGCCATATGGCTGAATTCATCAGGACCGTTGCATTTATAACCGTGAACGCAGATAACAAATCTCTTTGACTCTTTCTCCGCAGGAAGGAACCAGGCTCTCATATTATCGCCATTGATTGCCTTAAGTGAGAGGTCTTCCGGCTCGCAATTATAGAAATTACGGTTATTTCTTTCCCTGACTTCCGCACGCTTGATATAAACCTCGCGTGTTTCAGGCTTTTTTTCTTTTAAAGGGTCGGGGCGCTTGATTGCAAAATTACAAGCAAGATTGCCTGCGACTGCGGCAACGGCTGTTGCGCCAAGAGCGATTTTTGCGGCTGTACCTTTTTTACCCATAATATCATCTCACTTAAATTATTTTTTCTCGCCGAGAAGCTTTGCGAGTTCATCCATAAATGTGTTAATATCCTTGAACTGACGGTAAACGGATGCAAAACGAACATACGCAACCTCGTCAGTATCCTTGAGCTTATCCATAGCAAGCTCACCGATGCGCGTAGCAGTAACCTCGCGGTCAAGTGAATTCTGAAGAGTGAGCTCAATTTCGTCAACGATTTTCTCGATTGTATCAATAGAAACAGGACGCTTTTCGCAAGCTCTCAAAAGTCCGTTGAACAACTTTGCACGGTCAAAAGACTCTCTTGATTTATCCTTTTTAACAACGATAATGGGTACACTTTCGATTACCTCATATGTTGTAAATCTCTTCGCGCAGCTCGTACATTCTCTTCTGCGACGAATGCGTTCGCCCTCATCAGTAGGGCGTGAGTCGATAACCTTGCTCTCTGAAAAACCGCAAAACGGGCACTTCATTTCAGTCACTTCCTTACAATTAGCGCATAGTAGCACATTATTTATAGTATTATACCATACATTGGTATATAATTTCAATATTTTTATAAGAGTTTTTGTTTGTTGGCAGTAAAAAAACATGTCACCTCAGCGCGAGAGTACATCCGACAAACAAAATAGCAAACCACGCAGGGTGGCAGGGCAAGGTGTACAAAATACACGGTGAAGATCCCGAATATCCGAACCTGAAGGAAAGCACAGGCTATCCCGGTGACATCCTCGGCCTTGGCGGTGTTAACTGCAGACACAGAATGTTTCCTTTCGTGCCGGGAATAAGCACACCGAATCCGATAGGCTTCAGCGAAGAGGAAAACAGAAAGGCTTACGAGCTGTCACAGCAGCAGAGAAAGCTTGAGCGTGATATGAGAAAGCTAAAAAAGAAAAAAGCTGCCGCCGAAGCCTCAGGCGACAAGGAAACGGAAAAGAAGCTCAGAGAGAAGATAAAGCTCAAGAGTGATGAGATTGATAAATTCTGCAAAGACAACAAGCTAAAGAGAGATTATAATCGCGAGCTTGTAACCGAACAGATAACGAAAAAGGTTGCAAAAGCGGAAAAAATACTTGACAAAAATCCTGAAAGTGGTAAAATAATATCCTTTGAAATTGGCAGAAGTCTTGGTGCTGCTGCGAAAAATTATCCTATAAAGCTACCAGAAAGCAGACAACATACAAAACTTGCAGAAGGTCAAAAAATCGAAGGAACAGCATTTGCCGGAAAGGGGACACCAAAAGAGATACGAGATAGGTTTAGGTTAGAATCTACTTACGGAATACCTGCAGACGAGTGGGAAAAAGTAAGTGGTAAAGCAGAAGTCATTGTAAACGGTAAGCCTGTTAAAGCGGAAATCCATTGGTATCAAGCCAATGACGAAATATTTGAAATGAAAGTGAAGCGATTTTTTGATGAAGGTTAAGTATATAGATCAATCTGATGTATCTTTAACGAATGGAAAAATATATGAAGTTATTTCAATTGAACATGGGTGGTATAGGATAGTAGACGATACAGAAGAGGACTATCTTTTTTCACCAGATGAATTTGTTATAACAGAAAGATAGTTTATTTAAACAACGGGTATCAAAAAGCAAAATTGCTTTTGTAACGGGGGTGCTACTGGCATCCCCTTAGTTTTTAAATCGGCAATCGTTTCCATTTTAATACAATAATTCAAGACATCGTAGGGCGGCGTAAAATAGGAATTTAATAGGTTTAAAGTTGCCCTTTTCCGCTTATACTTTATGAAAAAACCTCATAAGGCGTTAGCCTTGCGAGGTTTTATTCATTTCGTCTAAACGAAAAATTACTAACTTTAAACTGCTTCGCACCTTAAATCTTATTATTTTGGATGAAGGACAAGGCATAAACTCGATGAAATACTGTCGTATTTTGAGAGTTTTAACGCGGTCATTCGCCAAAAGAATTGATTTAAGGCTATCAAATTCCTGTTTTACACCGCCCTTAGTGGTGTCTTTTTTTATACCATCCCCTGAGTATGGGATATAAAGTGCTCAGTTCCCCTGAACACGGGATATAAACTGTTTAATACTTCCGGAGACACCGGATATAAAAACAAAGGAGTATTTATGGAAAATCTTGAACTTTTAA
>JAGAVE010000103.1 GCA_017942105.1 Clostridia bacterium
CGAGATTTACTGGGACTTCAAGGCTGTTTACAATGCTCTCTTTATGCCGGGTATGGGCAACGACTATGCTACTCTTATCCGTGAATCACTTAAAGAAGCTTTCTGCTATGTAGACTTCGACGAGCCTGATTTTGATGTATTCAAAGCAAAGCTTCGTATGGGTAAGAAGGTTCTTTACGACAGAGTTTATAACAATCCCAACTATAAATGCATGGGCAAGCTCGACCTTATCGGTAACTCTCACCTTGATATGGTTTATATGTGGGCTTATAAGGAGTTCGTCCGCAAGGTCGGCCGTACACACGCAACAATGCTTCGTCTTATGGAGCAGTATCCCGATTTCATTTTCTCACAGAGCCAGGCAGGTATGTATGAGGAAATGAGAGTTCACTATCCTAACCTCTTCGAGCAGGTTCAGCAGAGAGTTAAGGAAGGTCGCTGGGAATACATCGGCGGTATGTGGGTTGAGCCTGACTGTAACATCATCTCAGGTGAATCTTTCGTCCGTCAGTTCCTTCACGGTGTTCGCTACGCTGAAAAGTGGTTCGGCGTTACTCCGAAGACTTGCTGGCTTCCTGACGTTTTCGGTAACAGCTACTGTATGCCGCAGATCATGAAGAAGGCAGGAATGAAATATTTCGTTACTCATAAGATGGGTATCTGGAACGATACAAACCCGTGGCTTTATAACGCATTCTGGTGGGAAGGTCCCGACGGTTCTAAGGTATTTGCAGCCGTTCCTCCGACTCACTTCATCGGTTCAATGGAGCCTGATTCACTTAAGACAAACTGGGTTAAGTTCTCTGAGAAAGATACTATCGGTGAATCAATGTACTGCTACGGCTGGGGCGACGGCGGCGGCGGTGTAGACAACGAAATGCTTGAATACACCAAGAGATATAAGAGCTTCCCCGGTCTTCCTGAGACACAGATTTCAAAGATTGAGGATTCTCTTGAGAATATGCGTCAGAAGGCTGTTGCTGCAGGCGATAAGGTTGTTGTCTGGAAGGACGAGCTTTACCTTGAAGAGCACCGCGGTGTTCATACAACAAAGGCTGCTCTCAAGAAAGCTAACCGTTACTGCGAAAACCTCTTCCGTGAGGCAGAGATGTACGCTTCAATCGCTGAGAAGTACGGCTACGAGTATCCGACAGAGGAATTGAGCCTCGCATGGAGAAAGATCCTTACAAACCAGTTCCACGATTCACTTCCCGGAACACACATCACAGAAGTTTTCGGCAAGCTTATGGGCATTTACGATGAGGTTATCGCTACAGGTGAAAGAGTCCGCAAGGAAGCTCTCGATATCATCGCAAAGAACATCGGCTTCGATGCTGATAAGGGCAAGCCGTTCGCACTCTTCAACTCACTCGGCGTTGCTTCAACTTCAAAGGTTGAGCTTGACTGGCAGGATGTTGACATTCTTGATGAAAACGGAAACAAGGTTCCCGTCCAGGTTTATGAGAAACTCAACGGCGAGAAGAAGCTTGTATTCATCGCTAAGGAAGTTCCTGCAGTCGGTTACAAGGTATTCTATAAGGTTCCTGCTTCTGCAAAGCCTGCTTACAATGAAACAAACGGCAAGGAAATCGAAAATGCAAGATTCAAGCTCGTATTCGACGATAACGCTGTTCTTACATCAATCTATGATAAGACAAACAAGCGTGAAGTTCTTTCTGAGGGTGGTAAGGGTAACAACTTCAGACTCTTCGAAGATATGCCCGGCGGATATGATGCCTGGGATATCGTTGCTACATATGTTGACCGTGAATACGACCTTAAGGACGGTATTGTTAAGGACATCGTATCAGGCGATGTTTATACAATGATTTCAATTGAAAAGCCTGTTCTTAAGTCAGTAATTCATCAGAACATCATTATTTACAATGATCTCGACAGAATCGACTTCGATACACACATAAGCTGGCACGAAGATCAGAAGCTTCTTAAGGTATTCTTTGATGTTGACCTTCAGACAAAGAACTACACAAGAGATATCGCTTACGCCACGATGGAGTGCTGCTCATACAGATACAACCCGTATGACAAGGCAAAGTTTGAGGTTAACGCACACAACTGGATTGATATGTCTGACGAAGACTACGGTGTATCACTTCTTAACGATTGCAAGTACGGTCACGAGGTCAACGAGCATAAGATGATCCTTACTCTTCTTAAGGCACCTATCAAACCCGACCCGACATCAGACCGCGGTGAACACTACTTTACATATTCTATCTATCCTCACGCTGATACATGGAAGAAGGCTCAGACACTTACAAGAGGTCTTGAAATCAACAATCCTCTCGTTCCCGTTGAACTTGAAGCAAGCGGTACTATGGGTACAAACGCTTCATTCATCACTCTTACTGCAGACAATATGACAATTGAAGCAGTTAAGAAGTGCGAGGAAGAAGACGCTTACATCATCCGTATGGTTGAAAAGAAGGGCAAGAGCGTTGACGCAACAGTCAAGTTCTTTGCACCTCTCACCTATGCTGCAGAATGCGACCTTATTGAAAGAAATGACGAGCCTGTTGCTTTTGAAGGCGATTCAATCAGCTTCCACGCAACTCCGTTCGAAATCAAAAACTTCAAGGTTAAGATTAAATAATTATTCCATTATCCCCTCTGTTAACGCAGAGGGGATCTGTATTTAATTTTTACTTGCAAATTTACTTGTATATTTATCAGATAATCTGCACTAAAATTATATGTGCAGAGGTGATTTAAATGTTCGAAATCAAAAATCAGCAGAAATCAAATAAAACTATACGAATGCCTGATGAATTAATTGAAAAATTGCAGACGCTTGCAGACAAAAATGATATTTCATTTAATCAGCTTGTTGTTCAGTGCTGTGAGTATGCGCTTGACAATATGTTGAAAGAAGGTTAATCTGCCGTGGACAAAAGATATGATTCTCTATGCCTGATTATGGGATATGCAGCTAACCCTGAATGTGAATATGATAGAATAATTGCACAAAATAAAAAGTACATCCCATTGCTCTCTACTGAACAGTTATGCACTATCTATTGGCACCGTATGAGTGCCGTCAGACTTTGCAGACTGATTCCGTATTCACGCGAGGATGTCAGGTCTCTCGTAGAAAACGAGGAAGTTGACCCTCTTAACAGGGTTGCTGAACTTGACTATGCCTTTACCGTTCTTGAGTATATTTTCTCAAAAGTAAACGGTGAAGAATTTTAAAGAATATTTAAAATATTTTCAGAAAAAGGCTTGACAATTCCTCATAAATAATATATTATATTCAAGCGTCAAATGAACAGCATGATTCATTAGCTCAGTTGGCAGAGCACTTGACTTTTAATCAAGGTGTCCGGGGTTCGAATCCCCGATGAGTCACCAGGCAGACCGGTAGTCTTATGACTGCCGGTTTTCTTTTTTGCTACCGGAATTGTTGACAATTTTTTTCCATAATGGTAAAATTAGAAAAATATTCAGAAAGAGGTTGGAATATGAAAAAGATTATTTCAGTAGTTCTTTCAATTGCAATGCTTATGTCTCTCCTTGCAATCAGCACTTCCGCTGAAAGCAAAGATGACGGCGTTATGTCGTTTGCAGTTGCATCAGACCTTCACTATGTTGAACCGACAAGTGAAATCGATCACGACATCGATGATCCGATATTCTACTATGCAAACAGACGCGCTCAGATGGAACACGAGAGCGGTTTTATTATCGATGAGTTCCTTCGCCAGTGCGCCGAAAACGATGATTGTGAATTCATTCTTATCCCCGGCGACCTTGCAAACGATGGAAAATCCAATCTTCAGCAGCACCTTGATGTTGCCGAAAAGCTTAAGAGATTTGAAGAAGAAACAGGCAAACCCGTTTATGTTATCGCAGGTAACCACGACATAGGCTATGACTGCGCAACAACTCCTGAGGTTTTCAAAGAGGTTTACAGTGAGTTTGGATATGATGAGGCACTTGAGGTTGTTGACGGTAACTGTTCGTATACGGCAGATATCGGAGATAATTACAGACTCATCGCCGCAGATAGCTGTGACCCGAGCAAATCAACAGAAGACGGCCTTACAACGGACAGACTTTCCTGGATTGTTGATCAGGCTAAGAAGGCAAAAGAAGACGGCAAGTATCCTATTCTTATGATGCACCACAACCTTCTTGACCACCTTCCCGCACAAAGACTCATCAGCCGTAATTTCATTATCAGATGGCATTTATCAACTGCTGAAATACTTGCTGACAGCGGAATAAAACTTGTTTTCACAGGCCACGAACACTGCAGTGATGCCGCTACATACACAAGCTTGCTCGGTAATGTTATTTACGACTTTGCAACAACATCACTTACAATGTATCCTCTTGAATACAGAATGTTTTATATGACTGATGACGAAATCAGATATGAAAACAAGAAGATTACAAGCATCGATACACAAGCTCTTTCAAAAGCTGTTCCTGAGTTCACTGATGAGCAAATCGCTCTTATGGATGAGGACTTTGAGGCTTACTCAAAGGAATTCTTCCACCACTCAATAAAATACAGACTCGGTCGAGATCTCAACTTTGATAAGATGGGAATTGAAGAAGATGCATTCTATTACAATGTTGTAAAAGCCGCAGTAACCGGACTTACGGACATTCTTGAAATGCCCTTCTACGGCGAAAACAGCGTCCAGGAGCTCGCCGCTGAATACGGTCTTGAGATTCCTGAAAGCGACTACGAAACACCATGGCACCTTGTTACGGCGCTTGTCGGTATGCACTACGCCGGTTCTGAATATTACGACCTTGAAAGCACTGAGGTTACTATGCTTCTCAGAACACTCGTCCTTATACTCAGAGATGACTTCGCAGGAATTTTCGATACTTTCTATCTCGTTAACCTTGCAAATCAGGCTCTTGCAGGTATGGGAATCGATTCTCTTCCCAAGGAGCTCACAAAACTTGGCATCAAGGTGTTCGGTTCTGTCAACGCCGCAGAATACGCAATTCTCGGTCTCATCTCTCCCCTTCTTTACAAATTTGCTTATGACAATGATGGTGTTGATGATAACAACGGTTCTCTTCCCGGTTACGGCACCGTTAACATTCAGAGCAACCTTAACAACATCGTAAACAACTATAAAACTCTTACGGATAAGATTGTTTTCTATGTTACGATGATGGTTAAATATATGTTTAAAGGAATAAATATTCCCGTAACATTCTAAAAATGCCTTCCCCGACCAAGAGGTCGGGGATTTTTTCACAAAGAATAACAGACCCTGCTTTTATCGAGCAAGGTCTGCTTATTTTTTTGTTAGATTATTTCTTTTTGAATTTTGAGAAGAATCCGCCTTTAGGTGCAGGCTGTACAAACTGATTTGCATATCCCATATCCGGTGCAACCGGCGTTCCGCAGGAAGTACAGAAACCACACGAAGCAGGAATCTGAGCGCCGCAAGCTGAGCAGAAAACAAACGGTTCAGAAGGCGCATACTGATCAGGCTGTGCGTTATACGCATAAGCATCATCAGCCGCATACTGAGAATACTGACCGTTCAAAACACCGTCCGCAGCAAGCGTTGGACTGTCATCATCATACATCTGATTGTCGCCGAATTGCTGAGCGTACATCTGACCATTGTTGTCATACTGCTGACCGTCATTGTATCCTGAGCTTATCGGAGTGCCGCAAGAAGTACAGAATTGAGAACCTGCCGGAACCTGATTACCGCAAGCTACACAGAATATAATGTCGCTATCCGCAGCAATATACTGACCATTATTATACTGTTGATCGTACTGCTGGTCATATTGCTGGTCATATTGCTGATCGTCATTATAGCCGGCATTAACAGAAGCTCCGCAAGAGGTGCAGAAAAGAGAATCTGCCGGAAGCTGAGTTCCGCAGGAGGTGCAAAAAATAACATTATTATAGTCAGTCACGCCGTTTGAATAGATATCAACGGGATCATCATCCTGAATCGGTTGAACATTCTGAATATTTATATTCTGATTCTGCTGAACGGAGTTTGACGGTTCATAATCATCAAAATCACCAAAAGCAGCTCTTTCGATATCCTCGCGTGAAATTCCGTATTTTGAATTATCTGTAGGCATTTTTATCTCTCCTTAGAGTCTTTGATTTTTCGTTAAAAGAAAAAGTGTATAAAGTTTCTGTTATATAAAATCAGAAACATTAATTGACGGCACTTTTATACCGGGTTCTTTATCATTTTCGGAAGCTTTTGAAGAAGAACTTTGAAACGGATCATTGTCTTCATCCGGTAAAATTCCCGAATCCGGTCTTGATGTAGAAGGTGTTGTAGTAGTTGTAGTGTTTTCACTGACAAACGAAGATGTTTCTTTTTGTTTCGTCGTTCCTTTTTCATCGTTACCTTTGTTTGTAACAACTAAGACTACTGAAACAACAGCAATCACCACTACAAGAACCGCCGCTGCAATGATTGATATAAGCTTCCAATTAACTGCCTTTTTCTTTTCAACCTCAGGCATATTCACAATAGCCTGGGTTACTTCAGTTGCAGAAGGAGTATTTATTTGCTGAGCAATGTACTGAGGTGACAGAACAGGAGCCTGAGGGAAAGGAATCTGCTCATTTTCGGCTACCGCTTCAGGCTTAGCATCATCTGCAGACTTAACATCCTCTGCAGGCTTTGGCTGAAGTGTCTCAGTTTCAATCGGGCATTTGCGCTCATTGAAGCAAACAACCGCCAATGTGCAGTCATCAGACATCGGGTCTGCATCAACAATAAATTCCTTAACAGCCTTTTGTACCTTATCTTCTCCCTTTGGCTCATCAGATGCTTCAAGAATCATCTTAAGCGATTCGTTGAATTCGCCGTTAAAATCGTTGAACATACAATCAGCAACACCGTCTGTCATAAGAAAAAGATGCGAGGTTCCGTTGAGAAACATTTTTCTTATCTGAACCATTTTATATGCATCGGCATTGTTGATAAAATATGTTGAGCTTGCATACTCACCGTTCTGAGGCATCGTAATGGTTTCAAGCTCTTCGTGGAAGAATCTTCCTATAAGACCGTCACCGATCTGAACAGAAATAAGTTTGTTTCCTTTTATTGAAACTGCAAGCAATGTGCTTGCCATTGTTTCGATAGACTCAAGCTCAAGCTCCTTGGCTCTCTCCTTGAGCGCTTTATGGCAAATCGTCTGAATTACTGAACGAAGCTCAAGCTCATTCGAGCTTTCAAAGAAATCATCGAACTTCGCGTCAAAGAAATTACATATTGCTTTTGTAACTGCATCGGCGCCCTCTTTAGCGTGCTCATATTTTTTGCTGCCGGCACCGTCTGCTACGGCTACGGTAGTAACCGCAGAGCCCTGAAGATAATATACGCTGTCTTCGCAAGGTTCGTTTCGTTCCGAGTGTTTTCTGCCTCGGAAATTACAAGTAATAATTTTCATAAGCAACCGCCTCGATTATAAGCACCATTTATCAAGATCAATCTCAACGCCCTCAGGTAAAACATCAACAACATCAAGAGTATCATTTCCCGGAATATCAAACTGAATTCCGTTTCCGTTAATAACGCTTGATGAGCTTGAACCAAGGAACTGGAAGAGCTCTTTAAGGTTTGCTTCGTCAACTCTGATAGGAGCTTCTCTTTTCATTGAAGTTCTTGCAAGAGTGTTAAGATCAACCTCATCGCCTACCGCAATATTGAAAACAACGAGCTTATTGTCTCTTTCAAGCGCATTAAGGCGTCTGATAGCATCTTCGATTTCATACGCTGAGTTATCTCCCTCAGGCTTACCGTCAGTAATAAGAACAAGCCACGGCTGATAATATTTTATTCCGCGTTCTTTGTAACCAATCTTTCTGAGTTCAAGCAAATCAAGAGCCGCATTGATGCCGCCGCCCATAGGCGTAAGAGAATGCGAACGAGACTCGATAAAAGGAATATCCTGCTTGCTCAGCGATGCAAAAGGTTTTGTAATCTCAACATAACCGCCGAAGGTAACAACTGCAACATCAGCCGCAGATGCATTACTGTCATTTTTCATAATGCTTACGAATATCTGGATAGCGTCATTGAGGCTGTCCATTCTTTCGCCTTCCATTGAACCGCTTGCATCAAGGCAGAAGCAGATAGGTAATCTTTTCTTTGTTCCCTTGCCGAAATCGCCGGGGCCTAAATTTTCAATTGACATAATTTTATCCTCCCAAAATTAAACTGTTAAAATTTTCAACTATTGACTTTATCGCTAAAAAGCTTCCGTCATCGATATACGATGATATCATTGCAAATGTAATAAGAATGTATATACAAACAAGAATTATTACCCATAGAATAACATTATTCTTTTTCTTTTTCGGAGCTTTTTGCTGAACTGTATTGTTAGAAACATTAATATTGTAATTCTGATTAGCCACAGTGTTATACGCTGAGCTCACGGAATTATTCGGATATCCTGAATTGCCGATATACTGTCCGCTGTTAAGCGGAATATAACTCGAGCTTGAGGTATCCTGAGCTACCGAAACAACATTGTTTATATATCTTCCTGCTGTATTCTGCTGAGAATAATAGTCATCATACGAGTCATCAAAACCAAGCTTCATTTCCGGCGAATCGGGTCCGCATTTGGTCTTAAGAATGTTTTTATACGAATCCAACATCATAAGAAGCTCAACGATATCTGCTCTTTCATCACTCTTAAAGCAATTGTAGAAAAGAGTGCAGATACTCTGTGGCGTGATGTTCCAGATACGGTCATAACCGCCTACGGGAGCCCACGGACATTTTTCCTTTGAATTAAGCGGATAAGGGAAAGAATGGGCGTATATCTCCTCCGCAATTGTATCAGCACCGTTCTTCTGCGCATACGGATGAGCACCCAGGAAAAGGATTGTGAAAACAAGAACATAAATTGAGAAACGCTCATTTCTATATGTTCTGAGGAAAGAATCAAATGCCTTCCCCTGGTTTTCAGCCGGAGTGAAATCCTCATCACCGAACGGACACGGATAATCTTCAATCTGACAGCTATCCATATCGATAAGATAAACCGAAGCATCGTTTCCGATAACTATGTTTTGCGGTCTGATATCTCCGACCTTTATGCCAAGCAAGTGAAGATAAATGAATTTTTCAAGAATTTTGATTGAAAGATTGACAAGGTCAATCCTTTTCCATTGCGGAAAATATTCAAGTATTGACTCTTCACCGTCAAAAATTTTGCTCATTTCTCTGCCATAAGCTCTTTGCATTATATAGCCTACGGGTTTGCCGTCCATTGTATAAACAATCTTTTCCGGCCAGCAAATTCCGTCATATCGAACCTGTCTGTTCTCAAAAAATTTCAATTTTTTACATCTGAGAACACTTAGCTGTTTTTCGTGAAAAACCTTACAAACATAACGATTATCGTTCGTTGAATACACTGTTCCCTCAGCGCCTGAGCTGATTTCATCAACCAGTACAAAGTATCTGTCGTCATCAGTTTTAAGTCTTGAACCGATTTTCGGCATTTCCTTAATTGGAAGAACAAACTTGTTTTTCTTATCGTTGTTTACTTCAGTATCTATAAGCTCAGACAGCTTGTCCTTATTACAGCAGCAAAGCTTGCCTTCCTGAGTTATTGCAAGAATCATCGCCTGCGTGTTCTCTGAAGAAACCAGAAGCTCGGCTGCCTCTGAATTTGAAGCGCACAAAAAAGCAACCTTAGGATTCATATGCAAAGCCTTTACTATAGACGCCGTTGTTTGATATTTCGAGTTGGAGACAAGAACAGAATTGTTCTTCATAAGAGTCAGAAGAGCATTTGTATTCTGAGCAATTTCTCTCTGCTCAGCACTTGAGCTCTTTACAACGATTGAATAACATCTGTAAAATTCTTTCGAAACAAAAACCTGCTTTTTATTTTTAATTGCCATATGAGCAAGCCAATTTATCAGTTCGATATTATCCATCGTCATAAGTATGGAAAAATCCCAAACAAACAAATCTGCTTTTTCAAGGAAAGAGTAAACCCTTTCAACTAATTCTTTGCTTGAATTACTCATAAAAATACCCCTTGAATTTACAATTAGTAACAGCATTCTCGAAGGCCAAACTCAAAAACAAACGCTTATTATTCAGCCTTTGTTATCATTATATTGAGTCCGGCACCGATGCTGTAAAACCAATTTTACCGTTTGTGTTTATTTCAAAGCTTCAAATTCTTCAATCTGAGCTTTAATAGTTTTATCCTTAATTAATCTGCCTTTGAAGCCATTTTTGTGACAACCGGCATAATAGATTGATTTGATTGTATTGAATCCCTGCTTCTTCGAAAGCATATCTGCTACAAGCTCTTTCTTATCTGCATTTTTAAGAACAGAAACAGTTTTCAGAGCGATTTCGATTTTATCCTTCGGTTTAACACCGTCAACAACGATTGTCAGAGTGCCGTTTTCAACAGTCGCAGCAAACTTCTTTTCTCTGGAATTTGATGTAACGCTGATTTCATCGGCAGATACAATATCTCTGAAAGAAAACTTATATGTACGCTTTGCAGGAACAACCTGAAGATCACCTTCAGCAGGCATAACGGTAAAAGAAAGATTATTTCCATACTCTTTTACGCTGAACGCAGTCAGAGCGAAGCTACCGTCTTTGTATGCGTTCGTTTCACCGTCATCTTCATAAAGGCTGTAATTGCCGTTACCTCTGTAAATAAGAAGCTCTAACTTTTCGGGATTCTTCCAGTTATTGCTCTCACAATCATCAGCAAGAGGGATGATTGCACCTTCTTTTGCAAGGACAGGAATTGAGCTCATATCTCGGGACATCGGCACTACCCTGCCGCCGTTATAAATCCTGCCGTTAAAAATATCGGTATATCTGCCTTCCGGAAGCCATACTTCAGCCGTTGCAGTTTTTGTTTTATCTGATGTTTTCTCAGTAATCGGAGCAACAATAAGCTCAGAGCCGAACATATACTCATTCTTAACCTCATAAGCCTCCTGTGAATGCGGATAATCATAATACATAGGCTTCATAAGAGGTATACCCTTTGTATGTGTAAGGTGGTTTGCCGTATAAATATAAGGAATAAGCTTATGGCGAAGCCTAAGGAATTCTTTAGTAAGAATTTCGGTTGACTTGCTGAACTTCCATGGCTCCTTACCGAGATATTCATTCTGCGTTGAATGAAGTCTGAGAATCGGGCTGAATACGCCGAACTGAACCCAACGAAGATAAAGCTCGTCATCACGAACGCCGGAGAGATGTCCGCCGATATCATGACTCCACCAGGAATAACCGATATTTGAAGCAGTAGCCGTAAAGTAAGGCTGGAATTTAAGAGCTGACCAGAGCACTGCTGTATCGCCCGAAAAGCCGAGCGGATATCTGTGCGAACCGTAGCCTGCAAAACGAGAAAGGATAAGCGGTCTCTTTCCGTCCCGTGCAGAATCAAGGCTATGATAATGATTGAGCGCCCAAAGCGGATCAAGCCCTTCGACCTTGGTCTTTTTTCCCTGCTGCCAGTCCATCCACCAGAAATCAACACCCTCCTCTTCATACTTATGATGAAGGAATCGGAAGTAACCTTCAATGAATTTCTTGTCAGTCATATCAAATTCAATTCTTTGCTTTGTTGCGGGGTCAATTCCCATATATTCAGCAAACTCTTCATACATATCCTCAAAATGGGCAACGCCTGCCGCCGGATGGAGATTCAGAGTTACTTTAAGGTTCATATCATGAAGCTCGTTGAGGAACTGCTTATAATCAGGGAAAAGATCTGTGTTCCAGCTATATCCCGTCCAACCCGGAATCATATAGCTTCCACGGATATATCGAACGGGGTTTTTGGGTTTTTCAAAAACAGTCGTTTCTTTGCCGAACTTTTCGCCGATTTTAACCCAATGCCAGTCCATATCAACAGTTGCGACCGTAATCGGAATTTTTTCAGCTTCAAAGCGCCTCATAAGAGTAAGGTACTCTTCCTGCGTATATGCCTTATATCTGCTCCACCAGTTACCGAGAACGAAACGGGGAATAAGCGGCGTCATTCCCGTCAATCTGTAATAATCCGCAACCGCTTTGTTGTAATCATATCCGTAAGCGAAGCAATAAACATCCGTACCGTTTTTTGCTCTGCCGAGAATCTCCTTGCGAGGTTTTACCGTACCATCTTCCAAAAGAAGGAGCGATTCACTGTCATCAATAAGAGCAACACCGTTTCTTGAAACAACTCCGTCGCCGATTTTGACCTGAGTTGCCGTAAGGTCAAGAGTACGCCTTGTACCTTTTAAGTTTCCCTGAGTAAAGTCAGTAACAACTCTGCCGTCTTCGAGAACAACCTTCAGAAGCTTGCCTGAAGGGTATCCGACGATAAAGCGCGTCTTTGAGGTTTCAATTGAAATTGAATCTGCCCTTTTATATACATTGAAATTAACCTTGTCAAGCTTTCTGTTAAGAACTGCCTGAGTAGCATAATCGCAGAATTTTCTGTCCTTCTGAGTTTCAATACGGATAAGATAATCCGTAAGCACGCTTATTCTGACCGTACCGAAGGTTACGGAACCCTTTTCAAAACATTCTGCATTTTCATTTATACCGAACACTTTCTGAAAGTCATACATAAATATCGCTCCTTTTTAAAGCATAAAAATATTATATAATAAAACTCAGATATAGTCAAATAAAAATAAGCTTTTTATGGCCGAAACCGATGGTTTTTCTGCCATAAAAAGCCTATTATCAAGCAACATCTTCACCTAAATCACAGGTGTAAACAAAACAAACTTTATCCCCTTCTTTTAACACATATGAGCTGCTGCCGAAATTGGGAAAAGTACCGTTTACACAATACATCCACCCTGACCTCGAACCACAGTCTTTTTCATAAATCTGATGTATTCCGCGGATATAATAATTCTCATATGCAGGAGTGTATGAATAATCGAGATGAATTCCGTTCTTAGCGCAAAAACGGCAATTATCTGCACACACATTTTCTAAGCAAGCAGTTTTTAACAGATCAAAAGCTGTGTTGCCTTTTTTGACCCTGAATTTTTTCTCTGCTAATATCTTTCCGTCCGAAGGAACAAATTCACATTTAGATTCGTTCATACTTCCAATATTGTTGATAATTGTACTGCAATCAATCTGCAAAGTGCAGGTAATGTATTCCTCTTCTTTTTCAGTCGCTTCGGTACTCGGTTGCGTTGAACTTGCAGGTTCAGACGGTACCGTGCTGACTTGAGATGTTTTGCTTTCTGAGCTTGTCGTGGTTTCAGAAAAAGTTGAAGACGATGTCGCTTCATAGCTCAGATTCATCGAAAAGGTCTCGTTCTCAGAAACAGTCTCAGATACATTTTCAGAAGTTATCCCGGGATTTCTGCACGAGCACAAACTCAATAAAACCACAAAACAAACAAGTAATAAACTAATTTTCTTTTTCATTCTTTTCTCCAAAAAGCTGATATTTGACTTTTACTCTCGTCATTCTTTCAAAAACGGGTTTACCGAAACACATTATCAGAATTCCCGTCACAATGCCATGAATCGCATTAAAAACAAGACCTGAAGCATAAATCGGTAAAACTGACTTCAGGCTCAGGACAGGCACCCACATCAGCACTGAGCTTGAATCAACTGTAAAACCGTATATGGCAAAGCAACAGACTCCGCAGACAAAGCCTGAAAACAAAACACTTTCTTTTTTGAATGAACGGTGGAAAAGCAGACCGCAGATATATGCTGTCAGACCCATTCCAAGCATCTGGAACGGCGTCCACATCCCCTGTCCGAAAATCATATTAGAAAGTAACATCGAAAGTGCGCCAACAGAAAATCCAAACTCCGGCCCGAACGCTATCGCCGCGAGAATAACTATCGCCGCCGTCGGCTTAGCTTGCTCAAGGAAGAAAAACGCGGCTCTCGACGCAACCGCTAATGCTGTTATTGACGCTAAAGTTACAAGCTCTCTTGCCTGAAGCTTCTTTCTTTCAAGAGACATAAAAAACGGAACAAAAGAAAGAACACAGACAATAAGGCTGACAATGTAATACTGTTTGCCTCTTACAAAGAAATAG
>JAGAVE010000104.1 GCA_017942105.1 Clostridia bacterium
AATACTGACCAAGCGAGGCTTAGTCAGTATCTACGACTACTACTTAAAAGTAGCACATATTTAATTTTGAATTGAACCGCCCTGTGCCGAACGGCATGCAGGGTGGTGTGAGAGGGCGATTAATTTCGCCCTACTCGATTAAAAATATGAATAAACAGAATTTTTCAGCTCAAACTATACCTGACGAAGCATAAAGGAGTTTTATTGTTATGAAAAAAACATCGGGTAAAGATAAACTGAAATGGATTCAGACCAAAGCGTTTTACGGAGTTATGCTTTCGCTGATTCTTGCAATTGTCGGCATTGCATCTGCAATTTATAATGTTGCAAAGGTAAGAAATCTTATTCCGCAGGCGGGAGAAAATGAACCGGGAACATTTTACAGTGTTCCTGATACATCCGAAGAGAGCACTCAGCCTCAGGCGAATGCAAATATCACGAATGTTCCGGACGAGCGCGATCAAACCAAAACGACTCTCAATGACCTCAATCGCCCCTATTCAGGATATTTCCTTCTTCCTCTCAACAGCAATGTTTCCAAGGATTTCAGCGACGGTGAAATGATATATTCAGAGACGATGAACGATTGGCGCTCTCACAATGGTATTGATATAAAAGGAAATATCGGTGACAATGCGATTGCCGTTCAGGACGGAACCGTTCTTGAAGTTGTAAACGATGAAATATGGGGAGACACAGTTGTTATCCAACACGGAAACGGACTGAATGCAAAATACTGCGGTGTAAAAGCGACCGTTAAGCCTGAAGAAAAAATTGAGCAGGGTCAGGTAATAGGCACTGTCGTTGCTATTCCCGCTGAGGAAAAGGATGGAGTGCATATCCACCTTGAAACTGAAGTAGACGGCAAGCTTGTTGACCCGATAAAAGCGCTCAATCTCCTTGGAGAACCGATTGAAAATACGAACGAATAAAATTTCACCACGGAAAAAATCCGTGGTGATTGCTTTTTAAATCTCTTTTCCGAGTATCTTTGCGCTCTTTACAAGCTTTTTGATTCTAATATATTCATTCTTACCGGGACAGATGTCATAGATGCCGAGTGTGCCGAGAATGTACCAGGATGCCGTTGCTCCGTTGTCTTCGTCTCCCGGGAAACCGTCATCTTCAAAGCTGAAGGCTTCTCTGCAAAGCTTTTCAACCCAATATTCTGTCTTTTCTTTTTCGCCGAGAACGGCATAAATGTAAGGAAGGTGGAAGCTTGGCTGGTTGGAAATTGCGCACTGGCCGAAATCTACCGCCGCCATTTCCGTCATCTCGTGAATTTCAACATTATATCCGCCGATATTGTAATCTGGCTCAGCGCTGAATAATTCGTCAAGCTTTTCGATAAGCTTGTCCTTGCCGCCGTAAAGCTCGGCAAGACCGAGAAAGTCGTGAGGTACTGCAAATGAATTCTGCCAAGCACTGCCCTCGGTATAGTCGCCGCCCCAATCGTACGGGTCGAAGCCTTCTTCAAAGCTGCCGTCAAGCTTTCTTCCGCGCACAAATCCCGTTTCTTTGTCGAAAAGCTTTTGATAATTCTTGCTTCGCGTAATATATTCGTCAATCAAATCATCACGGCCGAGAGTTTTAGCTACCTGAGCGATGCAGAAGTCACCGTAAGCGGCGTCAAGAGTAAGGTTGACGCTGTCGCCGAATAAATCCTTGGGAACATAGCCGAGCTTGCAATAATAGCTTGCACCTTCTCTGCCGTAGTCTTCATCGTCAGAGTCATTGTTTGCGTGATGAAGCATACCTTCAAGTGCTGTTTCGAGAACTTTTCCGCTGATGATACCTTTAACTGCCGCGTCAGCAATAACGGCATCGAGAAGTGTGCTGGGCATACAGCCTCTTTCACCGATAGAAGGCCAACGGGGGAGCCAGCCGCCGTCAGAATAGTCAACAATGAAGCCTTCAAGCATTTCAGCATATTCTTCTCTGCCTATGAGAGCAAGCAGGGGAAATTCAGAGCGGTATGTATCCCAAAAACCGTTATCTGTATAGCGGACACCTTCACGGATTTTTCCGTCAGATGGGCTGTAGTGAAGCTTAGTGCCGTTGCTGTCGATTTCATATGCCTTATGAGGGAAAAGTCCCGTTCTGTACATACACGAATAAAAGGTTTTCATCTGCTTTTCGTCGTCGGTTTCGATTTCGATTCGTGAAAGATATTCCTCCCAAAGTGACTCCGCGGTGTCTTTGATTTCTTCGAATGTCTTGCCGAGGCTGTCTTGCTTCATATTTTCAAGAGCTTGTTCAAAGCTTATGTATGAGCTTGAGATATCGGCAGTAATAACCTTATCTGAAAAAGCAATATGAACGCAAGCATCTTTACCTTCGTTGCCCGATGCGCCGAAGCGAGTTTTTTCTTTGTCGATAGGCTTGTCAAATTTGACAATAAGATATGTCTTGAAATCAACTGCAGTGCCGCCGCTTTTTCCGTTTGTCCACGCTTTTACGCAGTTGTTTTCAAAGTCGACCTCATATCCGTAATCTCCCTTTATCGGGAAAATCGTAAAAAACGGAATTCTTGAATCAGGATAAGTGAGGCGGATTTTACATCCTCTTACGCAGGGCGTAAGCTCGAAGTCAGCCTTTGAACGCAGGAAACGAACCTTCATATAATCAGGGCGCATAACAGCTTCTTCGGGTCTGTATCCTGACCAGGCATCGTTAAAGTTATCGTAAACTCTGTTTGTCTGAGGAGTGAAAAGAAATGTACCGTAGTCATTTATCCAGGGGCTTGGCTGATGAGTAAGACGGATGCCTTCAAGAAATCTGTGATCGGGATAGTAATACCAGCCACCCTCATATTTTGTCTGGGCAGAAAAACCGCACATCGCAAACGGAAGCTGAACGAGGGGGAGAGTGTTACCGTTTGAATAGCGATGAATGGATTTTGTACCCTGTTTAATGTTCACGAAAGGAATATATTTCATAAGCGGACTCCTTCATTTTTGTTTGTTTTATTTTATCATACGCAAAATACAAAGGCAAGAGGTTTAATGACGATTGTTATCTTGACTTTTTGGAAGGATACAGTTATAATTCTTATAATAAGATTATTATGGAGGATTAGGAAATGAAAACGATGAAAAAAGTTCTTGCAGTTTTTCTTTCAATGCTTATGTGTCTCGGTGTTTTGTCCGTTTCAGCTTTTGCTGATGAGGGAATGACAGCATCAGGCGAAGCTGTGACCTTTGTTGGTATAACGATTGAACTTCCTGAAGATGGTGTTTATCCGAGCAACTTCCACGATCTCGATTCAGAAGCTTATGAACTCGTAGATTTAACCTGGACGGATGTTGAAGCGGATGAAGTTATTTTTTCAAGCTTTGCAGATGCTTTGATTGAAGAAAAGCCTTTTGAGGAAGGCAAGCTCTATACGGTTTCTCTTACATTGTATGCAACCGATGGTTATGTTTTTGACCTTGAAGACCTTGTTGTTTCAGTAAACGGTTATGCGGCTGAAATTGAAGATATCAGTCTTGCCGGCAAAAGACTTGTTGTTAACTGCGATTTCGAATGTTCAAGTGAAGATATCGATGTTGATGACGGTAGCACAGGCATTTCTTTTGACCAGGTTCTCGATCTTCTCAAAACCGTACTCTTAACATTTGTAAGATTCATCGGTGCTCTTCTCGGAATTAAATAATTTCTGAATTCTGACTGCCTTGCTGAAAAGCAGGGCAGTTATTTTTTTGAAAATCCTTGAAAAAGAACGGTCTATATTATATAATTCTTCGTAGAGCTACTTTTAAGAAGGAGGTGGGTATCTTGTCAGCACCGCTCGCTCAGATTATAAGACCGCAGACGATTAACGATGTCGTCGGTCAGAAGCATCTTATCGGTGAAAATATGCCTTTGAGGAATATAATTGAATCAGGAAACCTGCCGAATATGATTTTTTACGGCCCGTCGGGAGTCGGCAAAACGACCGTTGCGTCAATTATTGCGAAAGCGACCAACCGTAAGCTCTGCAAGCTTAACGGAACAACTGCCGGAACGGCGGATATCAAAGCCGTTGTTGCTCAGCTTGATACTTTCGAAGCGCAAAACGGAATTCTCCTTTATCTCGACGAGATTCAGTATTTCAATAAAAAGCAGCAGCAGGTTCTGCTTGAATATATCGAGGTCGGCTCGATAACGCTTATTGCATCAACTACGGAAAATCCGTATTTTTATGTTTACAACGCAATTCTCAGCCGTTCGACCGTTTTTGAATTCAAAGCAGTTACACCCGAAGAAATTGAACCGGCCGTCAAGCGTGCATTCAGCTATCTCGAAGAGAGAAACGGTACGAAAATAAATGTTGAAAATGATGTTCTTAAATATATTTCGACAGCCTGCGGCGGCGATGTTCGCAAGGCGATAAATTCCGTTGAGCTGTGTGTTCTTTCAACAAAACCTGAGGCTGACGGCTCTTTGAATATTACTATTGATACGGCGAAAAGCCTGACGCAGAAGAGTGCAATGAAGTATGACCGCGACGGTGATGAGCATTACGACATTGTTTCAGCATATCAGAAGTCAATGCGAGGCTCCGACCCCGATGCTGCTTTGCATTATCTTGCAAGGCTTCTTGATGCAGGTGACTTACCTTCAGCCTGCAGAAGGCTTATGGTCTGTGCGGCAGAGGATGTCGGTCTTGCATATCCGATGATTATTCCAATCGTTAAGGCGGCTGTTGATATGGCTATGATGGTCGGCTTGCCTGAAGCGAGGATACCTCTTGCAGATGCGGTTATTCTGGTGTGCAATTCTCCAAAATCAAACTCAGGTGAGGCGGCGATTGATGCGGCGCTTGCAGATATAAGAAGAGGAAAAAACGGGCCGATTCCCCGTCAATTGCAAAATATGCACTATGACGGAGAGGATAACAAAAACAAAGGTCAGTTTTATATCTATCCACACGATTATGAAAACCATTGGGTACCTCAGCAATATCTGCCCGATGCACTGAAAAATACAAAATACTATGTGCCCGGTCCGAATAAAAACGAGCAGGCGTATAAAGAATATTGGGACAAAATCAAAAAGAAATAAATTCAAGGGAACAAGCTTCGGGCCTGTTCCCTTTTTTGCATAAAAAAGAACCTTTCCGAAGAAAGGCTCTTTTGATTCAATTATTAATAGTCAAACGGGAAATCGAAAGCTGAGAAGTAGTCTGCACCTGCATCGCCGTAGTAAACTTTCCAGTCGCCCTTGATCTTAACAAGGAGCAATTCTCTGGGCTTGTTACCGTCATCTCTTGTGCTGTATGTTTTTGTAGGACCTGAGATTGTGTAGTGGTAATAAACCTTAACGAATTTCTTTGCATCGTCAGCATCGAAGCCTACATCGATATCAGCAAGTGCCTTAAGTGATGTCAAATCTGAAGCGAGGTCCATACGGTATTCAGCAGCCTCTGTCTTGTCAACATCAACAGTGTCAACGATCTCAACTTCGATATCGTAATCTGCACCGTATGTTTCTGTATAGCTCTTTTCTGTAGCTGCCTGCTCAACTTCAGTTGCGTACTTCATAAGACCCTTGTAATTCTTGAAATCAGCAACGGGTGCATCTTCACCTGAATTTTCGTTGATTGTTGCACAAGCCTGAAGATAATAATCCTTCTCAGAAAGACCTGCTCTCTTTGCTGCAGTTTTGAGGATTTTCTTGCAAGCATCGTCATCCATCATTTCAAGCTTGACCATTGAATAAACATCGCCTTCAAGCTCAGCCTGGATGTACTTCTTAGCAACTGACTTAGCGCTGCCTGTGATCGATGAAATGATAATAAGTGCAATAATTACAACAACAGCAATTCCTGCAATGGGGATGAGTTTCTTGATCTTATCACTCTTGAGAAGACCTGCGAGGGGAGAAGCTTTCTTTGCGGGTGCTCCGGGAACGGGAGCCGCACCATATGCGCCGGGAGCAGCGTATGCTGCAGGGTTGGTGTAGGGTGAAGCCTGTGCAGCTTCGAGTTTCTGACCACAGCTCAGGCAAAATGCATCCTTTGCACCGACAGGGGCATTACAATTTGGACAATTCATCTTTTTTCCTCCTGAAATTTCAATTATTAGTACAAAAAAACACAAGACTTTAACGGATGTGTTTTCTATTGCAGAGATATTTTAACACATCAGCACTCCAAATGCAATAAAAAATTTAAAATAGGAGCATGCTGCGAGAAATCGATGTTAAATGTCAATCGATAAAGGACGAAAGGGTTATTGTACTGATAAGGAAAACTCCGGATCCGTCATCGACGCCGAGAACTTTCCAACTGCCGTTGATATAAGCAAGATAAACGCTAAGGTATGTTGTATCAGAACCCTTTGAACCGGAAATTTTAACCGCTACATCGATAGCCGCGTAATCGCTAATCGAACTCCAACTGACGGAATTTGCAGATGTTACTGCACCGATATTTGATTTTGCGGCATTGACATAGGACGAAGCATCGCTCTTTGAAAGATAACGCGAATTGCTAGCGGTGGCAGTTATGGTATAATTTGAACCGTACTCATTTCGCAACTCGTTGTCATAAGTGTCCTGATCGGACAAGTAAACAAGAAAATCACGCGAATTGCTTATATTTTCGTTAAGAGCTAAAGATAACGCCTTGTAAGCTTCTTTTGCAGAAGGCATTCCGGTAAGCTCGGCAATATAGCTGTCTAATGCAGAAGAAAAATTGCTCATTCCTAGAATCTCTTTTTCTATAGCTCCGGTAAGATTCATCGTTACGATATCGCGCGAGTATGTTTTTGCTACGCTTTCAGCAGAAGAAAGGCTTGGTCTGGAAACTGAAGGTTGAGTAGAAGGCGTTACAGGAGCTTGAGTGGGAGGTGTTGTAGGCTTTTGCGTAGAAGGTGTTGCGGGCGCCTGCGTGGGCAGAGTTGCCGGAGTTTGAGAAGACGGGACTGTCGGATTCTGCACAGACGGAACCGTCGGAGTCTGCGTTGGTGCTTGACCGGACGGCAACGGGGAGTGAACGGGGATGCTGAATGACGGCAGGCTGATGTTCGGGGTTAAATTATTGGTCGAATTTGATTCTGCAGAGGTTGTGGTTGTGGTCGTTGTATTATCGCCGGAGCCGTTACCCTTATCCTTGAAAAGAATGACTCCTGTAATGACGACTGCAACAGTAAGTATAACAGCAACAACGCAGATAATGATGAGATTTGTGTTATTCTTTTTGGGTTCGTTGGGAACGGTCGGCGGTGGCGACGGCGCAACGGGAGGAGTTGCATATGATTCATATTCTATGGGTGTCTCTGATTGCTGAGAGGTGCCGCAAAGCTGGCAGAATTTTGTTCCGTCAGGAAGCTGAGCACCGCAGTTTTTGCAAAACATAACTTTTCTCCTTTTTGTTTAGATGGTATTTAATGATAATACCTTGACCGTAAAGTGTCAAGAAAACAACTTTGTTTTAAAAAGAGTCGGGCTGTAAAAACTCAAACTCATCGTTAGTTACAACCCGATTTTTTATTATTCCGAAAGGTTTTCAAGGAACGAAAGAGAGTACAGGCACATCGAAGAGTCTCCGTTGTCGTCAACATAAACAGACTTCCATCCGCCGTCAATATATCCGAAGATAAAGAGAACTTCATTTTCCTCTGTTTTGAGATTGCCGGAGATAACCTGCTTTGATTTAACCTGAACAAAGCTTTCAATTTCGTCCCAATCAAGCTCTTTTGAGCTTACGCCGTACGAGCTGAAGGAATCAATTTTTTTCTTGGTTTTTTCGATATAAGGAGCGGCTTCGTCAGCGGTAATTACTTTTGCTGTATGAGTTGCGCTAGTTGTGTAATCGTTACCGTATTCGGAAGAGAAGATTTCTTTATAATCACCTGCCGCGCTGAAAAGCGCATTAACAAAGTCTTCAGCGTCATTTGCTTTTATGTGAGTAAGTTCAGACATCGCTTTATAGGCATCTTTTGCGGAGTCGGCTCCGGTTATTTGGATGGCATAATTATCTATAATCTTTTCAGAATTATCCCAACCGAAGATTTCGTTTTCAAACATTCCCTTCATATCAAACTTCATAAGGTCTTTGAAAAACTCGTCAGCGAGCTTTTCAGCCGCTTTTAAATCAACATCTGGGTTAGCAGGTGTCGGTTCAGTGCCGGAAGGGTCAGAAGAGGGGACTGTAGGATTCGTTGTTCCCGAAGGCTTTTCTGCGAAGGTTGAGACCGTTGATGCAGAGGTTGACTTTCCGTCGTTTTTGTCCTCGCTTTCCTTAAGAAGAAAACCTGGTTTTACAAAAGCAAGGACGCAGAAAACAGCAATGGCAACAACAAGAACCGCAACAACACTGATAATAACGGCTGTTTTCTTCTTTTTATCCTTATTGCCGTTGGCGTCGTTGTTATTCTGCTCAGGCTCAAAGCCAGGGTCGGCAAACGGAACAAAATCCGGGTGAGGAACAGTATCCGATGTGTCGTCAAAAAGCGGAGGGATGATCGTTGCATCGTTGTCACTCATCGCTTTTGAGGGTCTGGGAATGTACGGGGGGATCGGCGCCTGCGGCTGAGGAGCTGAGGGAGCCTGAGTTTGCGGTGCTACGGGTGCGCCGCATTTATTGCAAAAATTTATTCCGTCGGGAATCTGAGATCCGCAACTGTTGCAAAACATAATAAAGTCTCCTTTGAACTGTTATTTTGGGACGATTTTTAAATCTCTTTCCACTAAATAATGATAAGCTTTTAATTAACAAGTGTCAAGCAAAATCCGACAGTTTTTGCAAAGAAAAAGCTACCTGCCGAAGCAGATAGCCTTAAACTGTATAGATTAATAGGAAAGCATTCCTGCGAGGAAAGCAATCGATGTCAGGTGTATTGACGGAGAACCGTCATCCATATGAATAACAGCCCAATCGTTATCAATGTAACCGAGAATAATCACTGTTTTGTCAGAGCCGAGGTCGTTTGAAACTGTGCAATCAACCTTAACAAAAGCCTCTAACTCATCCCAAGGACAATTGTCGGAATCAAGGCCGTACTCGCTGAAAGCATCGATGCTTGCCTTGGTTTTTCTGATGTAGCCGTCAGCTTCACTTTTTGAAATCTCTTTGGCAGAGTTGATTGTATAGCTGATAGCATCGCTGTCACCGGAGTCTGCAGCAACAGTAGCATTAATAAAGTCTTCCATATCCGTAATGGTTGTGTTTGACTGTGAAGACAAAATGCTGTAAAGCTCGCTCGGAGTAATTGCCGTACCATTTTCTGCCGCAATTGCATCAAGCAATGCTTTTTCATAAGAGCCTGCAACATCTTTAAAGCTTAAAATTTCACAGTTGCACAGACTAACTATATCGTATTTTGCCAAATATCCGAGATATTTGTCTGCGGCATCTTTCGCATCCTGAAGGTCAACGCTCGGCTGAACGGGAACAGACGGATTAGATGACGGCTCGTCAATTGAAGGCTTGTAGCTCGGAGAGGTCGGATCCTCATTCTCAGCAAGTGAGGATGTTGATTCCTTACCTGCGGTAGTATCTTCCTTATCAAGAAGGAAACCGGGTTTAACAAAGCCGAGAATGCAGAAAACAACAACTACGACAGCGACTGCAACCACTGCACCGATTATAAGACCTGTATTGCTCTTTTTGGGTTCAGGCTGAACGGGAGGCTGAGGTGCGAAATTCTGCATCGGAGGCTGAAAAGCAGGAATTTCTGCAGGCTCCTGAGGAATATTGCCGACAAACATAGTGGGCTCTGCGCCGCCGACGGGGTTTTGAGGCTGAACGGGAGCAACGGGAGCGCCGCAACCGTTACAGAATTTTGTGCCTTCGGGGAGCTGAGTTCCGCAATTGTTACAAAACATAAATATTTTCTCCTTTGTCAATTTGATTATAAAACAATAATAATATTTAAACACTGAACTGTCAAGCAAAATCCGACAGATTTTGCAAGGAAAAAGCTACCCGCCAAAGCAGATAGCTTTCAAAATCGATATATTTTGGCTTATCCGACCATTCCTTCAATAAAAGAAAGAGAACCTAAGCAGTTGGATGTACCGTCAGGGCTGTTGGAGTAGAGGACTACCCAGTCTCCGTTAATGAGACCGAGGATGGTTATTTTATCAGCAGAATCTGTAGCTTCTATTAATGTGCAATCCACCTGCGCATAAGCCTCGAAGTTATCCCAGTTAAAGTCTGCAGAATTTAATCCAACATCGTTGTAGAGGTCTATTTCTGCCTTGGTTTTGCTGATATAGGATTCCGCTGTTCTTTTTGAAATTTCTTTTGAAGAGTTGACTCGGCAATCAACCGCAAGACCGCTTGTATTTCCTGCTCGTAAAAAAGCCTTGAAATAATCTTCAACATCGTTAATTTCACAGCCGTATTCGCCTGCCATAATGTCGAATATAGAGTCGATAGACATTGTATATCCGATTTCTGCCGCTACCGCATCAACCAGCAACTTTTCAATAAGCTTTTCCATACGCTTCCAGCCGAGGATTTCACTGTTGCAGAGAGTTACAAGATCAACGGTGACTACTGTTTCATAATAAGTTTCCGTAAGCTTTTCAGCGTCATCGAGATTGATAGCAGGTTTTTCAGGTGACGACGACGGGTTTTCTGTCAGAGAGTTCGATTCTGTCTTTTCAGAAACAGAGAGAGATGATTCCGCAACGGATGCAGGATTGTTTTTGTCAAGAAGGAATCCGGGCTTTACGAAGCCGAGCACGCAGAAAACAACAACAATAACAGCGACCGCAATCACTGCACCGATAATAAGACCTGTATTGCTATTCTTGGGTTCAGGCTGAACGGGTGGTTGGTAAGGATTAGTGCTTGAAGGGTTATATGTCTGAACGGGTGCAACGGTAGGTAGCGGAGCGCCGCAACTGTTGCAGAATTTTGAGCCTTCTGAAAGAGGCGTACCGCAATTCGGACAATTCATAGTATTTTCTCCTTTTTTATTAAATGAAACTCAAAGCATTGTGTTTATTTGACAATATAATACCTCTTATTCAGGGTTAAGTCAAGCTAAAAGAAACGGTTTGGGTTGTTTGATTTTCCCAATGTGAAAATTAAAAAAACTTTCTTCTTTTTTTTAGTTTTTATTATTGAAGTTTGTATTCGATTGTGCTAGAATTCAAACTTGAAAGGCGGTGGCTACAATGGCACAGTTAAAAATGTATTGGTTGGCAGGCACTCCGATAGAAGAGCTTGCTTTGCCGGAAGAATATAAGGTTTCAAGATATAACGGTACGGCTGAGGACAGAGAAGCATGGGTTGATTGCTGTAAAAACGGTCTTGTCGGCGATGAACCGTTTGAAGAAATCTTTGAAGACAGAATTACGAATCACGCATTTACAAACCCTGATACTGATACTTATTTCATCGATTATGAGGGTGAGCACATCGGTACGATTACGGCAGTTCATCATACGGATGTAAACTGCGGTGAGGTGCATATGGTAGGTCTTAAGACGGAGTTCCGCGGTAAGGGTCTCGGTAAGCACCTTAACTATATTGCTCTTAAGGACCTTGAAGCTCGCGGGGTTGATTATATTTATCTTACAACCGATGAGTGGCGCAAGGGTGCAGTCAAGAGCTATCTTTCTTCAGGCTTCAAACCCGTTGAATATGACGAGGGTATGCAGAAGCGCTGGGAAGCAATTCTTACAGAGTACGATATCGACAGCATCGATATGGTGAATGAAGATTGCTCTTTCTATAAAACAATTTATAAGGCTCCTAAAATTAAAATCGGTGTTGTCGGCGCAGGTCGAGGCAAGACGATGATTAACTATTGCGTTAATTCTAAAAATGCCGAGCTTGTTGCTGTTTGCGATAATCATAAGCCGACTCTTGATTTTGCAGAGGAAAGCTATGGCGACGGCAAAATCGTATTTTACGATGACCTTGAAGAATTCCTTAAGCACGATATGGACGCTGTTGTTCTTGCAAACTTTGCAACAGAGCATACTCCGCTTGCAATCCGTTGTATGGAAAGCGGTCTTGATGTTATCAGTGAGGTTCTTCCCGTTCAGACAATGAAAGAAGCTGTTGAGCTTATCGAAACAGTTGAAAGAACAGGCAGAGTTTATGCTTATGCAGAGAACTATTGCTATATGGGTGCTCCCAAGAAGATGCGTGAGCTTTACAGATCAGGCGTTCTCGGTGAGTTCGAATACGGTGAAGGCGAGTATATGCACAACTGTGAGTCAATCTGGCACGATATCACAAGAGGTCTTCCCGAACATTGGCGTAACAATATGCACGCTTGCTACTATTGCACACATTCAATCGGTCCGCTTATTCATATTACGGGTATGCGTCCTGTTAAGGTATCAGGCTTCGAGGTTGCACTCAATGCAAGAATGACCCGTATGGGCGCAAAGGCAGGCCCGATCGGTATGGAAGTTATCACTCTTGAAAACGGAGCAATCCTCAAGTCAATCCACGGTGTAGGTTGCTCAAAGGATTCAATCTGGTACTCAATCTACGGCTCAAAGGGACGCATGGAAAGCTTCCGTGAGGATAACGACCGTCACGGCGTTAACCATCTCTATGTCAACTGCGATGCAAACGAAGGCGATAACAAGTCAGAAGCAGTTGAAACAAGCACAGAGGATAACCTTTCAAAGCTTGCTGAGGAAGCAGGACACGGCGGTTCAGACTTCTATACAATGTATAACTTCGTTGAAAAGCTCCGCGGAAGAGAAGATATGGATGTTATCGATGTTTACGAAGCTATGGATATGTTCCTTCCGGGTATGTTTGCTTACTATTCGGTTCTCGAGGGCGGAAAGCCGATGGATATTCCGAATCTCCGTGACCCCGAAGAGAGAGCAAAATGGAAGGACGACACCCGTTGTACAGATCCGAAGGTAGCAGGTGATATGCTTATCCCGAGTTATTCAAAGGGCAATCCCGATTTCCCCGATTCAACATACGAAAGAGTCAGAAAGATGTACGAGGAAAAGCTTGCTGAAAGGCAGAATAAAAAAGATTAATTTTATACCCCGCAGCTTCAAATAGTTGCGGGGTTTCTCGATAAAAAAGACTTTTCTGAAATAAAAAACATATTTTTTAAAAAATCTTTCAAAAAGCACTTGATTTTTGCTTTTCTTGGTGATATAATACCTGAGCATTAAGAAATGTGCTGCTAGCTCAGCTGGATAGAGTGTTTGGCTACGAACCAAAAGGTCAGGGGTTCGAATCCCTTGCAGCACGCCAAAAGAACAGGAAACACTTTAGTGTTGCCTGTTCTTTTTTTATATTTTGCAAGGGATTCGAACACTGAGAGGGTGAGCGGCGTTAAGAAAACAGTTCGGTGAACTGTTTTTAGCCGCGAAGTCTGAGGCGGGTACTGTTGCGAAGCAACGGTCGCCGAGGACGCAGCCTGCGTAGCAGGTGTATCCCTTGCAGCACGCCAAAAGAACAGGAAACACTTTAGTGTTGCCTGTTCTTTTTTTATATTTTGCAAGGGATTCGAACAAGGAGGGAGCGTTAAAAATACGATGTTTCTGATGTCGTACTTTTATATGAACTGAAAAAACAATCCAAAGTTTGACATTAATGTTTCAGTGTGATATTCTAAAAATATAAGTTCAAGGAGGCGCTTTTATGAGAAAACTAATTTCGGTTTTTATGACTGTTGTTATGGTCTTTTCAGTTTTTGCTTTCAGTATCCCTGAGGTATTTGCTCATACGGCGAGGGAGTATTATATAGACTCCGTTGCAGGTGATAATTCAGGGGATGGTACGGTAAACGACCCGTGGAAGACAATTGATCCTTTTGTTAATCACGAAATAGGTGTAGGCGATAAAATTCTTTTCAAATGCGGTGGTACATATGAATTCGCCGCAACCCTTACCGTTTCGGGTACAAAAGAAAATCCTATTGTGATTTCTTCATACGGCGAGGGCGAAAAGCCTCATCTTACAACGAAGGAAAAGAAAGAAGTCCTTCAGCTTATAGACTGTAGTTACATAACGATTTCGAATCTTGAAATAACTGCGCCCAATGGCGGCGGAATTTGGATTGATACGCTTAATCAGACATCTTACGGAATTACGATTGATAATGTTGAGTTTCACGACATTCAGAATTACCATCTTCCTGCAAGAGACAATGCCTCTGCGGGTGCGGCAGCTGCGAGAGCCTGCATTATGGTAAAGGGTCTTCCTGCGCGTTCGAGATATGCGGTAAATGATCTTACAATTACAAATTGTGAAATGTATGACTGCGGAAACGGAATCAATGTATGGGGCTCATGGAATGATTCACAGACTCCGTGGTGCGAGACTGAGGAGGAAATCGATCCTGTTTACAATACGGGCCTCCTGGTTAAGGAGTGCTATTTCCACGATATGGACAGCGAAGCAATAGTTGTCGGTATGTGTGACGGTGCGCTCGTTACCCATTGCCGTTCAATAAATTGCTGTCAGGGAAGCGGTGTTGATGAGAACGGCGAGCCGACTTATTTTACTGCCGCAATGTGGTTCTGGGGAAGCGAAAACAGTACAATTCAGTATTGTGAAATCGCAGGTCAGAAAAACTTCGGTGACGGTATGTCAATAGATTTTGATTCGCATACGAACAACTGCACATATCAGTATATCTATTCGCATGACAATATGCGCTTTATGTGTAACAATGCTAACTACAGCGGTCAGCACAACAATACCGTAAGATATTGTCTCTCAGTTAATGACGGTGCAGGCAGAAGCAAGACGAGCTCAGGCGCAGGCGAATACGGATTTAAGTTCTATAATAATACAATCGTTGGTTGCGGAGAGTTCCAGGTAACTGATATTTATGACGGAATTTTTGCAAACAACATCATTATCCCGAAGGACGGTGAGAAAATATATTTTGAGCTTGACGATATTATCGGTTCGGGTATGAAATTTTCAAACAACTGTTATTACAATTGCCCAACCCCGATTTATGAAAAGCTCAGTTCGAAAAATACTGTTCCGGGATTCGTAGGCGGTGATGAATATTTTGCTTATGAGCTTGTGCTCGGTTCACCACTTGTCGGCAAAGGCTTGGAAATCGAAGATGACCTTACAACGGATTTCTTCGGCAACGAAATAACAAGCAATAACATCGGCTGTTACGGCGGAGACGGTGAAAACGGTGAATATGACCGTGAGTGGCTGTTTGAAAAAATATTCAGAATTTTCCGTCAGTTTTTCAATATCCTGAAAAGAGAGATAATCTATACAATCAATAATAATTAAAAAATGAGGATGGCAGAAAAAAACCTGCCATCCTCATTTTTTATTCAGATAATCAGTCCGCAATTTTGTTTCCGCTGAGCTTGATTTTACCGACAAACGGAAGCTTTACGACGCAAACAAAAGTGTCATCTGTAAATGTAACCGTTACGGGAATTTCTTTGCCTGCGAAAGCCTCGCATTCACCGATTGCGGTAAGCGTATCGCCGTCTTCTTCAACATCTTTTACGGTGATTTTCGGAAGGTTTTCGCCAACAAGCTCAAATTTAAAATCGTATTCGCCGTTAACATCGCTGATTTTAACTCTGCCCGTTCCTCTGAAAATCATTGTGTTAATGGGAGCTTCCCAAGTGCCGAGTCCTATCATATTGCAGTCTCCTTGTCTTTTTTTATTTAGATTATCATATGAAATTTTTTCTGTCAATATAAATCCTTTTTTTGGAATGCTCAAATGCCGCAGTTTGCTTGTAGGTTTGTCAATGATGTGTTACAAAATTAGAAAACTTCGCCGAAGTTGATAAAAGCCTTGATATAATCAGCGGGAGATTTCCAATTTAACGGACGCATTGGGAAATTGTTGTATTTTCTGCTGTGAACAGCTAATTG
>JAGAVE010000105.1 GCA_017942105.1 Clostridia bacterium
CCCCGCACTAACCGCGGAGCACAGCCGCAGAGACAGCCCGTCCGTCCTCCCGTTCCTCCTAAAGGACAGCCCAATCAGCAGAGAAGACCTGCTCAGCAAAGTCAGGCACCCCGTCAGAGACAAGTGCCTCAGCAAAGACAAACCCCTCAGCCAAGACAGGCACCGCAAAGACAGGCTTCGGCGCAAAGGCAAGCTCCGCAGAGGCAGACACCTTCCCGTCAGGCACCTCAGCAGAGACCGTCTGCTCCCCGTCAGGCTTCTGCACAGAAGCAGACACCTCAGCGCAGAGCCGCTGCACCCCCACCTCAGGGAAGAGGACAAAACGCTAACAGGAGGCCGCCACGATGAACAATACAACAAAACGAGCTTATTTTCTCTATGTTTTTATCATTGCCTTTCTCGTCGGCATCGGCTTTATGTTTTATTCATTTTATACCCACGGCGAGGAATGGGCATCAATGACCGCGAATCGTCACCTTTATTCAAACGGACAGATTCTCAACGCAGGCTCTATTTACGACCGTAACGGCGAAAGACTTGCATACAGTGAAAACGGTCAGCGTTCCTATCACGGCTCGGAAACCGTAAGAAAAGCTTTCCTTCATTCCATCGGCGATACATCCGGGTTTATTGCCACGGGCGTTCAGACGGTTTACGGAAATCAGCTTTCGGGATACGATTTTGTCAACGGTGTTTATAACCTTAAAAAGTTTGGCAGAGGCAACGATGTTACTCTTACTCTTGACGCTAAGGTATGCAAAGTCGCTTACGAAGCTATGGGCGGACGAAAAGGCACCGTCGCCGTTTATAATTACAAGACGGGCGAAATAATCTGTATGGTTTCAACCCCTTCCTTCGACCCGTTGAACAAGCCGACGGATATAGACAGCAATTCCGCTTACGAGGGCGTTTATATCAACAGATTTTTTACGGGCGTTTATACTCCCGGCTCAACCTTCAAAACCGTAACCGCAATCTGTGCGATTCAGAATATCCCCGACCTTGATTCAAGGCGTTTCAACTGCACAGGCTCTTACAACGCCGGTACGGGTATTGTAAAATGTAACGGAGTTCACGGCGTTCTTGATTTTGAAGAAGGCTTCAACAATTCCTGCAACTGCGTTTTTGCCGAGCTTGCAATCGAGCTTGGCACCGCAAAAATGACGCAGACAGCAAATCAGCTCGGCTTCAATGTAAAAGATAATATGGGCGAAACACCGATTTCAAAAAGCTCTTTCAATGTTTCCAAAGCAAGTCCGTCCGACCTTGGCTGGGCAGGCATCGGCCAGTATACGACCCTTGCAAACCCCTGCCATATGCTGACCCTTATGGGTGCTATCGCAAACGGCGGAACGGCAATCAAGCCGTATTATATCAACTGCATCACGACCCCGGCAGGCGTTTCAACCCCCATCGGCACGACGACGAAAAGCGAAACAATAACGCTCGACAGCGCCATCGCAAACCGTATGGTGGACTATATGAGATCGAATGTTGTTAACAAATACGGCGATTCAACATTTAAAAATCTTCAGATGTGCGGAAAAACAGGAACTGCGCAGGTCGACAACGGAGACCCTCATTCCTGGTTTGTCGGCTTCTCAATGAACCCTGAAACACCATATGCTGTGGTCTGCGTTGCGGAAAATTCAGGATATGGACTTGATGTTGCAGGAACGATTTCAAACACCGTTATGCAGGCTGTTTGCTTCCCAAAATAAGTTTTGAAAAAGTTTCTTATTTTTCTTTTACGGAATTATAAACAATATCTCTTGTGCTAATATATAGAAAATACGTTACTGTCACTGTGAATTCAGTAAAAAGTGACGTAAAATAAAAAAGCGTGAAAACGCAAAAAAAGAAAAGGAGAAATCTACTATGAAAAAGATTTTAGCAATCCTTCTCGCTGCAATTATGGTTTTCTCACTCGGTCTTACAGCTTTTGCTGAGGGTGAAGAAGAGAACACAGGTATCCTTCTTCCCGATTTCCCGGCACAGGCTGAGGGTGAAATCTACCTTGTAAGTGAGAACACATACGTTAACGCAGGCGACACTGTTGAAATCCCTGTTTACATCGTATCAGACTACACTTCAGAGACTTGTCCTGAGAGTGAGTACATCCTTCTTGGTATCAACTTCACACTCACAGGTGATGCTTTCAACCAGGAGTATATGACCATTACAGGTGTTAGAGCTTCAGAAGAAGTTCAGGCTCTCAACGGTTACGAGCTTATCGTTGCTGAAGCAAGAGATATGTACTGCAATATGTTCGGTATCAAGGTTGCAGACGAAAGCATCCTTCATCAGGAAGCTATGCCTATCGCTTATGTAACAGTTTCAGTTGCAGAGAATTATCCCGGCTACAACGAAGACGGCACACAGATGGACTGCCAGCTTGATGTTGGTGCACCTATGTGGTATGAGTACGGTGACAGAGCATATGCTGATTTCGCATCTTCACAGATCGAGCTTTGGAACGACACAACAGGTGAGTTTGATTTGATCGATGCAGGTTTCGACATTCTCTACATCGTTTCAGGTCACATCCTTCAGACTCCTCCGGTTCCCACATGGCAGGAGAGACTTAAGGCTTGGGCTATCGAGCAGGCTATTAAGATCCTCACATTCTTCCAGGGTCTTAACGAAGTTCTTCTCGGTCTCCTCCCGACTCTTTAATCCTTAACGATTAAACTACATAAAGGCTGAGCTCCGGCTCAGCCTTTTCTTTTTGCTTTATGAAAGAAATTGCGGCAGAACCGTTTTTGTTAGTTCCGCCGCATTTTTATGTAATTACTCTTCAACCGAAACTGCGAAGACGGTTGTTGACTTGAACTCTTCGCCTGCTTTGAAAACGCAGGACGGGAAATCAGGCTGATTCGGTGAATCGGGATAGAACTGCGTCTCAAGGCAGAAGCCTGCGTGCTTTACTATAGGTATACCACCTTTACCGATAACGGAGCCGTCAAGGAAATTGCCCGTATAGAGCTGAACACCCGGAAGATCTGTATACATCTTAAGAACTCTACCGCTGACAGGCTCTTTAACCGTTGCGTCAGCCTCGCCTTCCTTATGGCAAAGGCAGAAGTTATGATCATAACCTCTTGCAAGAGTGAGCTGCTCGTCGTTATCATAGATTCTTTTTCCGATTGTGCAGGGTGCGTTGAAATCGAATGCGGTTCCCTTAACTTCACGGATTTCACCCGTTGGGATTGAATCAGCATCGATGGGCACATAGTGCGATGCGTTCATCTGCATCTCGTGGTCAAGGACATCGCTCATAGCGGAGCCGTTGAGGTTGAAATAGACATGGTTTGTGAAATTCATCACCGTGTCCTTATCGCAGACGGCCGAATATTCAATCACTACCTTGTTATCCTCTGTAAGTGTGTATCTTACTTTAGCTGTAAGGTTGCCTTCAAAGCCGCTTGTTCCGTCAGGGCTTGTGTATGAAAACTCAACAGCGTTATCGTCTGCTATAATTGCGTCCCAGACAGCATCCGAAAACTCTCCTGCGCTGTGAAGGCAGGTCTTGTCTTTTTCGTTCTGAGTAAGCTGATACTTCTTGCCGCCCAAAGAGAAGCTGCCGTTTGCAATTCTGTTTGCATATCTGCCGACAACCTTACCCTGATAGTCCGTAAAATTCAAATGACCGTAAAGCGAATCGAAGCCGATTGTTATGTCGTTGACTCTGCCGTATTTATCCGGCGTATAAAGGGACTGAAGCGTTGCGCCGAGGTTGATGAGCTGCAGAGTTACATCGTTATTGTTTGAAATTGAATAGAGCTTGACCTCTTTTCCGTCAGGCATAAAGCCGTAATGAGAAACGCTGATTGCCATAAAAAATCCTCCTTACATCTGGTCTGCGCTGAAAATGAATGCAGGTACGGGGAACCACTGCTGAGCAGGTGCGTTGAGCTTGTTTCTGTCAAATGTGAAGTTTGAAAAGAACGCTCTGACAGCTTCGTGATGGCTCATTTCACAATCTGCCTCACCGTCGAATTTCTCAACTGTCGGCACATTATCCTTAACCTTAATAATAAGCTTTTCATCGGCCTTCTTGCCGTGGATGAGAACCGTCTGCTCGCCGTCTGCAAGCTTTGAGTAGCTTGCCTTTGCCTTAAGATAAGCTCTTAAAACCTTTTCATAGTTAAGAACGAGCAAGGATTCGCAACCGCCGACGGAGATATTCTCAGAATTCACGGTAAAGTAACCGAGCTTATCCGTCTCAAACGGAGCAACATTGAATCTGACAGATTCTTTTTCGCTGATTTCGAGAGCAAGTAATGCAAGCTCGCTGAAATACTCTGTCTTAGTAACGGATGCTTCGGAGATCCAGTTGTAGTCATAATTCATAAGGAAATAGCCTGCAAACTCGTCTCCGTCAAAAACAACATACGGTGTATGGCGCCAGGTTCTGAGAATTCTGAAATAGTCCTTCATAGGTCTGTTTGCCTTGATGATATTCTTCTGATAGAGAGCGTCAATCTTCTTTATGTTTTCCTCATCGTTTTCGCTGAGCTTCTCTGCACGCAGAGTTGACTTTCTGCCACCGTAGATGTGCTTTGCTGTCTTCTTATTAAACTCAAAGCTGTAAGAAACGCCTGATGTTTCAAAACCGAAATAGCCGTAACGCTGACGCTGACCGCCGAGATATGCGAGATCCGTTCCGTTATTCATCATATCCTCAACGCTCATTTCCATAAGGTCAACCATATAACCCATTGAGCGATACTTCAGACCAACAGCAACATTGCCTATACAGCAAGCCTTGATTTTCTCGCCGCAGACATCGAGGTCGATGTAGAAATCACCAACCGCTGCTCTGAAATCACCGTTTTCATCCTGAACAACAAAGTTATTGTAAGCGGGTCTGTATTCATCGTGGTAAATCTTCGGCAATATCTGCAAAAAATCACGGTTTGTTTCGTCATCCGTAAAAAACACTTCGTCAAGAAAAGCGATGAGCTTTTTATTGTCGCTATCCTTGCCTCTGCCGTAGTAAAGTTTCTCGTCCATATTTCTTCTCCTTGTAAATATTTGGGGCTATTAATAGCCCATGGCCTCTTCGTTTTTGATGATTTTCACGATTCTGCTTGTGCCGAGTCTTGAAGCGCCGAGGTTGATAAAATCCTCTGCGTCCTTCAATGATGCAATGCCGCCCGCCGCCTTTATTTTAAGATGGTCGGCAACATTCTCCGAAAAGAGCTTAACATCCTCTTTCGTTGCTCCAGCAGTTGAAAATCCCGTTGATGTCTTTATAAAATCTGCGCCCGAGAGGGACACGATTTCGCACATTTTGATTTTTTCTTCGTCAGTCAGCAGGCAGGTTTCGATTATAACCTTCAGAACTCTTCCGTCGCAAGCTTCTTTGACTGCCTTAATTTCTTCCAGAATAAAATCATATTCTTTATTTTTAAGCGCGCCGATATTGATAACCATATCAATCTCTTCGGCACCGTTTTTGACAGCATCGTTTGCTTCAAAGCATTTCGCCGCCGTTGTTGAATAACCGTTCGGAAATCCGATTACGGTGCATATCGGCAACTTGCCATCAACATATTCCGCCGCTTTTCGTACATACGAAGCAGGGATGCAGACCGACGCACAACCGTATTTAATTCCATCGTCGCAAATCGCCTTGATCTCTTCCCATGTTGCAGACTGAGAAAGCAGAGTGTGGTCAACCTTTGATAAAACTTCTTTGATATCCATAGCGTCTCCTTATTTTATAACTTCGCCCGTTCTGAGATTAACAAGGTTTTTGAAAACCGCGACCTGAGACGGTGAAACAAACTTATCCTCGTGCAGGCTGCCGAAAAACCAGCGCGTATAGTCACAGCTTGCGCTCAGCTCCTGAAAATAAGCATTAAGACCGCTGACGAGCAGAGGCTTATCATCCTTAAGCTTAAGGAAATTTTTAATTTTCTGCGCAGGCTCGTGAGTGATTATATAATCAACAGTAAACTTATTTCTTTCAAGGTTATTTGCGCCCTCTCGCATTTCGTCACGGCTGGGAATCTCATCGCTCGACCAGTTCAGGTTTCCTGCGCGAAGGTCCTTATCAGGGCTTTCGCCGCCGCCCATCGCAAAAATCTTTTCGCCTTCAATTTCGAAAATCTGACCGCGCATAAGATGAAAAATATTGTCCCTTATTTTGTGCGCTGTTCCGCCCGCAAAGCTGACAACGGGGTATTTTTTGAGCAGGTCAAAGTTTTCGTGCGTACCGTCAACGAAGCAGATGTTATACCTTTTCTTTGCAAGCTTATCGAGAGTTTTCTTCTCTTTAAGATCACCGTTCCAGATAAAGCCGAAATCGCCGCAAATAATAAGGGTATCGCCGTCTTTTATATTTTTAAATTTTTTCTGCGAGAAAATTTTATAATCTCCGTGGGTATCGCCCGTAACATAAATCATTTTCAAACAACTCCTCAAAAATGACATTTTTTTCGTTTTCACTGTTTATTTTTCAACGAAAATCTGTTATAATAATCCAGGATATCGGTATTCGAACCTTAACATATATAATACTACATTTATGAGGGTCTTGTCTATGAAAAAATTGATATTTTTTATATGCTCTCTTGCAATAATCATAACTTCTCTGGTAACGCCCGTCTCTGCGCAGAATTATATCGACAGTGTGCAGACGGACGATGTGAAGCTCAACTGCAAGGTAAATCTGCTCATAAGCCTTGATGACAATTCCGTTATCATCGAAAGAAACGCGAATATGAAGGTTGCCCCCGCCTCGCTGACTAAAATTATGACGGCTCTCGTCGTTCTGCAGAAGGAGCCCGACCTTAACAGAAAAATGACCGTCAGCGAAGAAGCTATAAAAAGCATCGCCGGTACGGGCAGCTCTACATCGGGCCTTAAATCCGGCGAAGAGATGACGGTTTACGATATGCTCTGCTGCCTGCTCATTCCGAGCGGCAACGATGCGGCAAATGCTCTCGCGATTGAATACGGCGGCTCAATTGCAGGCTTTGTTAAAATGATGAACGATACAGCTAAAGCTCTCGGCTGTAAAAATACCAACTTCGAAAACGCTCACGGTCTTGATTCGCCCAACCATCTTACAACAGCGAACGACCTTGTTATAATAACGAAGGCGGCTCTTAAGTATCCCGCTTTTGAAACGATTTCGGGCAGCTACATCTATGACCTTCCCGAAACAAATATGCACAAGGCGAGAAGAATCGTTACATCAAACGACCTCATAAATCCATACAGAAACGCTTACAACAAGAGCGTTAAAGGCATTAAGACGGGTACTACCAACAATGCCGGCCGGTGCCTCGTTTCCTACGCTTCAAGGGACGGATATAATTACCTCGCCGTTGTTATGGGCGGAGCTTCCGTTGACACGGATGGAGACGGTACCAACGACCTTAACCAGGCTTTTGAAGACACAAACATTATGTATAACTGGGCATTCAAAAACCTGAAATATGAAATCGTTACGAGGCAGGGTCAGTTTGTCTGCTCCGTTCCTCTTAACAACTGCTCAAGCTCAGACTCTGCAAAGCTCGTTGCCGCCAATGAAGTTCTCGCTCTCGTCCCTCAGGGTAATGATTCTGAAAGCGTAAGCTTCAGACCGCTCGACCTTCCTGAAAGTCTCGATGCTCCTTTGAAGATGGGCGACGCCGTCTGCAAGGCAGAGATCATTTACGCAGGGCAGAAAATCGGCGTTGTTGACCTTGTTGTTGCGGCAGATGCGAAGAGAGACTTTCTTCTTTATTCAAAAAGCATTATTGAAAATATTACATCGATAAAGTTCTTTCAGATTCTCTTCATATTCATTGCGATTGCCATTGTCGCATACATCGCCTATTTTATTATTGCAAACAGAAAACGCAAAAAAATGCGCGAAATAAAAATGGTTAAATACAACGAGCTTAAACGCAACACCCGAAAAAAATAAATAAAAAAGAAAAGGTTTGCATTGGAGAAAATCCTTTGCAAACCTTATTTATTTAAGCTTCAAGCTTATTCTTTTTTCCTTTATGCTCAACGAGAGGAGCTTCGTTATCATTAACGCAAGCCTCAGTCACGCGAACGCTGACGATTGATTTATCGCTCGGCACAGCATACATAATCGGCATAAGCAAGCCCTCCATAACTGCACGAAGACCACGAGCGCCCGTCTTTCTTTCGAGCGTCTTTTTCGCAATAGCCGTAAGTGCCTCAGGCGTAAATTCAAGCTTAACGCCATCCATCCCGAGAAGAGATTGATACTGCTTGACTATTGCATTCTTCGGCTCTGTAAGAATTTTAACGAGGGCTTCCTCATCAAGCTCTTTAAGAGTTGTAATAACGGGAAGTCTGCCGACAAGCTCGGGAATAAGACCGAATTTTGTTATATCCTGAGGGATAACCTGAGAAACTGCATTCTCAATTGAGAACGCGCTCTTGCTCTTTACATCGGCACCAAAGCCGAGCGCAGAGCCACCAACTCTCTTTTCAACAGTCTTTTCAATTCCGTCAAAAGCACCGCCGCAGATGAAAAGGATATTCGATGTGTCGACCTGAATACACTCCTGCTGGGGATGCTTTCTGCCGCCCTGAGGAGGAACATTCGCAACCGTTCCTTCAATAATCTTAAGAAGAGCCTGCTGAACACCCTCACCGCTGACATCACGGGTGATTGACGGGTTTTCAGACTTGCGGGCAATTTTATCGATTTCATCGACATAGATAATTCCCTGCTCTGCTTTATCAATATCGAAGTCTGCTGCCTGAATCAGGCGAAGAAGAATGTTTTCAACATCCTCACCAACATAACCTGCCTCTGTCAGAGTTGTTGCGTCTGCGATAGCGAAGGGAACATTAAGGATTTTTGCAAGCGTCTGAGCAAGCATCGTCTTGCCGACACCCGTAGGACCGAGCAAAAGAATGTTACTTTTCTGAATTTCTACATCACTGTCAGCCGCCTTGAACACGCGTTTATAATGGTTATAAACAGCAACGCTCAGAGCAATCTTCGCCTCATCCTGACCGATAACATATTCATCGAGTCCTTTTTTAATTTCCATCGGAGAAGGAAGAACAATATCCTTCTGCTTCTTTTTGCGCGGGTTTCGTCCTGCTGTCTCCTCTTCAATAATCGCCTGGCAAAGCTCAACGCATTCATTGCAGATATATACACCGTCACCTGCAACTATTCTTTCAACCTGACCCTGAGTTTTATGGCAGAAGGAGCAGCGGATATTTTTTTCGCGTCTTTCGTCATCTCTCGGCATCGTTACACCTCTGAATTATCTTTTGTAAAGAACCTTATCAACAAGGCCGTAATCCATAGCCTCCTGAGCTGAAAGGTAATTATCTCTTTCTGTATCAAGAGCGATCTGCTCAATGGACTTTCCTGTATTTTCAGCAAGGATTTTGTTGAGCTTTTCTCTTGTTTTAAGAATATGGTCTGCAACGATTTTGATTTCTGTTGCCTGACCTCTTGCGCCGCCGAGCGGCTGATGAATCATAATCTCACTGTTCGGAAGAGCAAATCTCTTGCCCTTTGCGCCCGAAGAGAGAAGGAAAGCACCCATTGATGCCGCCATACCCATACAAATCGTTGAAACATCGCATTTGATGTACTGCATTGTATCATAAATTGCCATACCTGCAGTTACGGAGCCACCGGGGCTGTTGATGTAAAGGCTGATATCCTTATCGGGGTCCTGACCTTCAAGAAAAAGCATCTGGGCAACTACGAGGCTTGCCGTTGCATCATTGACCTCATCTGAAAGAACGATGATTCTATCGTTAAGAAGTCTTGAAAAAATATCGTACTGTCTTTCACCTCTGTTGGTCTGTTCAATAACATAAGGTACTAAAGCCATATTTATTCCTCCGTTTCAAAAATTGTTTCAAATAATGCAAATGAATGGCAAAAGCCATCCATTCCGCATTAAATATTGGCATTTTTTCGGTTAATTATTCAGCAGCTTCTTCCTCTGTCTTCTTAGCAGCTGCCTTCTTTGCAGGAGCCTTCTTCGGCTTCTCAGCTACGATTGCCTTTGCATTTGCAACAAGGAAATCAACTGTCTTCTGGCCGACAACATCCTTCTTAACATCCTCAATACGGATGAACTTCTTGATCTGCTCTGTTTCCATCTGATACATATCAGCCATTTCCTGAATCTTTGCATCAGCATCTTCATCAGAAGCTTCGATCTTCTCAAGCTCTGCAATCTTATCAATAGCAAGCTGAAGCTTAACCTGCTTAACAGCGTTTGCTCTCATGCTCTCTTTGAAAGCATCCTTATCCATACCCATATACTGAAGGTAAATATCAAGGCCGATGCCCTGCTGAGCGAGTCTCTGCTCATATTCCTTCACATCATCCTCAAGCTTGTTGTCATACATAACCTCAGGAATCTCACCCTCAACGAGCTCAACAACCTTTTCAAGAACTGCGCTTTCAAAAGCCTTATCAACCTGCTCTGTCTTTGTCTTAACGAGGTCTGCCTTAATGCTCTTCTTAAGCTCAGCGAGTGTATCGAATTCGCTTACATCCTTTGCAAACTCATCATCAAGAGCGGGAAGCTCCTTCATCTTAAGCTCGTGGATTTTAACTTTAAATGTTGCATCCTTGCCGGCAAGCTCAGCAGCGTACTCGGTCGGGAATGTAACATTAACATCAAACTCCTCGCCTGCCTTATGACCGATAACCTGATCCTCAAAGCCGGGGATGAACTGACCTGAGCCGAGTGTAAGCTCAAAGTTTTCGCCCTTGCCGCCGTCGAATGCTACGCCGTCAACAAAGCCTTCGAAATCGATAACCACGATATCGTTCTTCTTTGCCTTTCTTGCGTCTTCAACAGTGATTGTGCGTGAGTTTCTCTCCTGCATTGAAGCGAGCTCTTTCTTAACATCGTCTGCTGTAACAGATGCGTCACCCTTATCTGCCTCGATGCCCTTATAGCCGTCGATTGTAATTTCAGGCATAACCGTAATTTTAAGCGTCATCTCAACGCCTGTTTCGTCCATCTTTGTAACCTCAACATCATGCGGAGGTGCAACAGGCTCGATACCTGCCTCTTCGATAGCTGCGCCGACTGTTTCGGGATAAACGATATCAAGCGCATCCTCATAAAATACCTCTTTGCCGTAGAACTTTTCAATCATTGCAAGAGGTGCCTTGCCCTTACGGAAGCCGGGGAGCTGAATCTTATTCTTCTGCTTATTATAAGCCTTAACGATAGCAGCCTTAAAGTCCTCTGCGCTTACCGCAACTTCAAGTGTGTAAATGTTTGTTTCTGTTTTGTTAGCTGATTTTAACATTGAAAACTTCCTCCTGTTTGGCATTACCCTGTGAGCGATACTCCCACAAATACCTATTAACCCGATTATTATAACAGATAGTTATATGGATTTCCATACCTTTTTTATATATTTTTTGTAATTTATCAAAATTTTGCAATTAATTTCGGACAAAATTCGAGAAAATCCGCAGATACAAGGTCAAAATCGACACCGTCTTGCTCTCCTCTGAACGCCCAATTGACCGAAGGGCCGTGAAGATGACCGTAATAACAGCGCTTTGCAGGCGAAGAAATAACGATATCGTAAATTTCTCTGCAGGTCTGCGTCAGACTTAACGGCGGATAATGCAGGAAAACTATCGGCTCACCGCCGAGCTTTGCCGCCTCATCAAGAGACATCCGAAGCCTACCTGCTTCTCTCAGAAGCACCTTTTCATCTTCCTTTTTTTCGCAGTCAAAAAACCAGCCTCTCGTGCCGCAGACGGTGTAATCACCCATCCTGTACGCATTGTTAAAAAGCACCTTTATTGAATTTATATTGTTTTGGGCAAAAAACTTTTCCGTCTTGCTTTTTGTTGACCACCAATAATCGTGATTTCCCTTCATTATGATTTTGGTGCCGTTGAGAGAATCAAGAAAGCGGAAATCCTCCAGTGTTTCTTCAATGCTCATCCCCCAGGAAACATCGCCCGGGATTATAACAAAATCTTCCTCGTTGACGATTGAATTCCAATTTTTTTCAAGCCTTTTTTCAAAATTCTGCCAGCCGCGGAAAATATCCATCGGCTTATCGCAGGAAAAAGAAAGGTGCGTATCTGCAATTGCAAACAAAGACAAAGTTTTTCACCTCTTTTCAAGTATATTCAGAAAAAATAAATTGATAATAACAATGTGACTATTTGTCACTCAAAAAATTCAAGGAGCAAAAGATTATGAAAAAGGAAATCAAGGAAATCAAATGTAATGCTCACAACTGCGTCTATAACGAAGACGGCTGCAAGTGCGTTGCAGGTCATATCGAAATCGGCCCGTCAAGCGCTTGCACCTGCGCAGAGACAATCTGCGCAACCTTTGAGCCTGACGCAAATGTGAACAGATAATTTCAAAATTCGGGCGTACTCTGAAAGTACGCCCGAAACACTTACTTAAGCATATCGAAAACGACCTGCTCCATCTCTTCCTTTTTGCAACAGCCTGTAAATCTCGGAGTTTTGCCCTTAAGGTCTGCGAGCTGCGGCGGACACTCTTCGCCCGTTTCAACCTTAAGACCGAGAACCATATCAAACTCGTCCATACCCTCGCTCATACCCGGGCGGACTGCGTCAAGAACAGCCTTGCCGAATTTGAACGGGTTTGCTGTTGAAGCGATGACTGTCGGCGTCTCATCGCCCGTTGCGTTTTTATAATCCTCATAAACGGAGACTGCAACAGCCGTATGAGTATCGCAGAGGTATGCGTTTTCGCTGAATGTCTTTGCAATGCAAGCCTTTGTTCCCTCATCATCGCAGCAACCTGCGTCAAAGAGAGCCGTAAGCTTTGCGAAAACCTCGTCGTTTACCTTGTATGAGCCGTCCTTTGAAAGAGAAGCCATCCAATCACGGACGAGAGCATCATCCATATCTGAAAGAAGGAAAAGAAGTCTTTCAAGGTTTGATGAAATAAGGATGTCCATTGACGGAGAGATAGTTGTATAGAAATCTCTGACTCGATTATAGTTACCCGTCTTAAGGAAGTCCGTAAGAACATTGTTTGCATTTGATGCGCAGATGAGCTTCTTCACGGGAACGCCCATTTCCTTTGCATAGTAAGCAGCAAGGATATTGCCGAAGTTACCCGTCGGAACAACAACATTGATCTCATCGCCTGCGTTGATCGCGCCCTTTTCGAGCATATCGCAATAAGCCGATACATAGTAAACGATCTGCGGAACGAGACGGCCCCAGTTGATTGAGTTTGCAGAAGAGAACATCATTCCCTTTTCTTCAAGCTTTGCGGCAACAGCCTTATCCGTAAAGATTGCCTTAACGCCTGACTGTGCATCGTCAAAGTTACCTTCAATTGCACATACGCCGACATTTGAGCCTTCCTGAGTTGTCATCTGAAGCTTCTGCATCGGGCTGACACCATCATTGGGATAGAAAACAAGGATTCTTGTGTTCTTAACATCCTTAAAGCCTTCAAGAGCAGCCTTACCCGTGTCGCCCGAAGTTGCAACGAGGATAACGATTTCCTTATCCGGAGTTGACTTTGAAGAAGCAACCGTCAAAAGATGCGGAAGAAGCTGAAGAGCCATATCCTTGAATGCGCAGGTCGGGCCCTTCCAAAGTTCAAGAATTTCTGTTCCCTTTGTAAGTGTATGAAGCGGAGCAACCTTCTCGCTTGAAAATTTGCCCTCGCCGTAAGCGCCCTTTACGCAGGAATCGATTTCCTCAGCAGTGAAATCCGTAAGATAGAGAGAAAGAATCTCCTTCGCTCTGCCAATATAATCAAGCTTTGAGAGGCGCACGATATCATCCATTGAAATCTGCGGGATTGATTCAGGCACGAAGAGACCGCCCTCAGCAGAAATGCCGTGAGCAATAGCCTGAGATGAGCTGACTTTTATACTCTTGTCACGAGTGCTTGTATATAACATATTCATTCTCCTCTGAATGTTATTTGTTTTTATCCGAAACATTATATCACAACTTGTCAAGATACTCAACCGTTGAAGGCATTTTCGATATAATTGATTTTCACAGGCTCGATTTTATCGTTTATATAAACCTCGCAGACATCAAACCTCGACTGCTCACAGCAGGGAAATACCTTTTTAAACATCTCAGATGTTGCGAGGAGATTTTGCTGTTTTTCCTTATCAACCGCTTCTTTCGGTTCGGAAATCGCACCTTCACCTCTCGTTTTAACCTCGACGAAGCAAACATAACCGTCCCTTTTGCCGACGATATCCACCTCACCGAAACGGCAACTGTAATTTCCCGAAATTATCTTATACCCGTTTTCTCTCATATACCTTGCCGCAAAGATTTCGCCCCAGACTCCCTCTTTATTTCCCTTCATAGAAGCTCCTGAGGAAGGTTTTTCTGTGGATTTCGGAGGCGCCGTACTTTGCAAGCATCTCGTAGTGAAGCTTTGTGCCGTAGCCCTTATGCTTTGCAAACTGATATTCGGGATATTTTTCATCCATTTCAAGCATAAATCTGTCCCTTGTGACCTTCGCAAGAATTGATGCCGCGGCAATGGACATCGAATTTGCGTCACCCTTAACGATTGTTTTTGTAGGTATTCCGAGAACGGGATCACGGTTTCCGTCAACGAGCGCCATATCCGGCTTTACATCAAGTCCTTCGAAAGCGCGGCGCATCGCAAGATAAGTCGCCTGAAGAATATTGATTTCGTCAATCTCCTTTTCATCGGCAACGGCTATACTGTAAGCAAGAGCCTTTTCCTTGATGATATCAAAAAGAGCCTCGCGTTTTTTCTCTGTTAATTTTTTCGAATCGTTAACGCCCTCGATAACGCATCCTTTCGGAAGGATGACGGCGGCGGCGCATACCGGCCCTGCAAGAGGGCCTCTGCCTGCTTCGTCAATTCCGCAGACAATGCTGAAGCCTTCTGCCTCAGCTTCATTTTCATATCTGAACCAATCAACGGGTTCTTTGAGAACTTCTTTTTTCATTTTGTTTATCCTCTAAAAAGCAAGAGGCTGTTTTTTCAAACAGCCTCCTTTTTTAAATCAATCAACAATAACAGTACCGTCTTCTTTAACGGTAATCTTATCGCCATCCTTAACAGCGTTAAGGAAATCTTCGCCGAGGCTGTCAACAGCAACGATTGAGTTGTCTGTCCAGACATCCGCAAGAATAACGCCTGCAGCAGCAAGAGAGTCAATCGGCTGAGAGAAAAGCATTGCGGCAGGAGCAAGCTTAAGAGCCGCTACCGTATAGATAACCATACCGCCTGTTGTTGAACCGATTGTCTGAGGAAGGCAAAGAACCTTGCCCGTAAGATTTTTGCCGTAAACATCAGGGTTGTTCTGGTCTGAACCGATAACATAATCCTTACCGATGAGAGGAATATCGTGAAGAAGAGCTGTCTTCTGGAATGTTGCAAGAGTGTTGACACCGTTATGAGAAACTACTGCTTCGCACTTGTCAATCTTACCTGCAACGACGGGACGACCTTTAAATTCTTTACTCATAATTATATACCTCCCTTTACAATGATTTTAGTAATATCATCAGTTGTGAAGTAACGAGCCGTTGTATATGTACGCAGCTTGTTTGAGCAGGTGATAACATTGCTTGTATCGCCGCCGCAAAGAGGATTGTTCATATACATAAGCGGACAGATATATGAAAGATTTACGCCGCGGAGAAGGAACTTGTTATATGCGGCCTTGTTTTCTTTCTTGAATCTTTCAAGAACCTCGGGTGCGCTTGTAACAACAGTACGGATCTGAACCGTCTTCTGACCCTGCTTCTTGCATTCCTCGTCAATTCTTTCTGCCCATTCGCCGAGCTGCTCAAATGAAAGATGAGGACAGCCGATGAAGCAAAGCTTCGGAGTTGCGTTCTTATCCTTCCATACAACGGGATAGTTCTTATACACTCTTTCGAGCTCTGCATCGTCGATAACATATGTCTTTGCATTTTCAACGATGAGGTCTTCGCCCATCTCAACTGCTTCGGGAGTGAGGTTTTCAATATGATAAAGACCGACTGCACCGTTTGAAGCTGTTGCGGCGCCGAAATCCTTAAGGTATGCCTTAGTTGCATCGTTAAGCTCTGTTCCGATCCACTTGTCAAGACCCTTGACGAACGGAACATCTTCCATAACCTTCATACCGATAGCTGAGCCGAGAACCTGAGCTTCGGGAATCTTGGTTGTCTTAACTTCGATGATCCACTTTGCCTTTCTGCCTTCGTCTGTTACGAGGTCGAAAGCGGGAACCTTGCCGAGGATTGAACCGAAGAGCTCGATGATACCTGAGTTACGGTTACATCTTGCACCGATAACTGAGTTAGCGTAAACAACTGCTGAGCTTTCTGCCCATGAGAGGATATCGCCCTTCTTGGGAGTGTTGCCTACTTCATCAAGATAGCAAGCGCAGGTAAAAGATTTCTCACTCTTGATGCCGAGCTTTTTGAGCTGAGCTTCGTAGGAATCCTGCATACCGTAGAGAATCTTATTGAAGATAAGCTTCTGGAGCGGGTTGCACTTAACATTTGTGTAATCAATAGGTCTGGGGTCAACGGTAAATGTCTCGTCAACTTTGAGACCTGCGTCGATAAGCTCCTGGGTGATATCGAACACCGGCTTGAGAACAGAGATACCGAAGCTTGTTACAAGGTGACCCTTATTGCCTGCAACGGAAACAAACTTTTCTGCTCCGAAAGCATCGCCATAGAGAACGAGAGTTTTCATAATTTTAGCCATTGTTTCGCCCTTTGAGCCGTGAAGAATGGCAACCTCGTCATCTGTAAGCTTCATTTTGTAAGTGAAGTTTTCATTCATAATGAGTTTTCCTCCTCTTGTTTTGATTATCGTTGCAAGTTTTACTTGCCTATATCTTTTTCATTATATAATAAAGAAAAGTTTATTTCAAGATATTAATATAAATTTTGTCATTTTTTTGACAATGTTTTTATCTCCGAAGATATTGAATATCCACGGATTTTGTTGTAAAATAATTCCGTTCAGTTTATTAAAAGGAGAAATTCAGATGGAAAAGAAATTACAGGTTGCCAACATCGGTATGATGTTTGGTATGAGCCATGTTGAAGGCGCAATGAATTGCAAGGATGCAGAAATCGCTATAATCTGCGACAGTAACGAGGATAACCTTCGCTTCGCAGGCGAAAGATACAATATCCCTGAAGAAAAATGGGTAACAGACTATATGGATATTGTAAACAACCCCGATATCGATGTCGTAACTGTTGCAATTCCTGACCAGCAGCACAAAAAGGTCTGCTGTGATCTCCTCCGCGCAGGCAAGCATGTTCTTTGCGAGAAGCCTCTTGCACTTACAAGAGAGGACATTGAAGAAATCGTAAGAGCTGCAGACGAATCAGGCTGTAAGTTTATGGTCGGCCAGATCTGCCGTTTCACTCCTGCTTTCGAAAAAGCAAAAGAAATAATCGATTCAGGCGAAATCGGCGAGCTTTATTTTGTTGAGTCCGAATACGCTCACGACTATATGCACATCGTTGAAAACAAGGACGGCTCTGCTCACTGGAGAGCTGACCCGAAGCGCCACGGCGTTGTCGGCGGCGGTTGCCACGCAGTTGACCTTCTTCGCTGGCTTGCAGGCGACCCCGTTGAGGTCTTTGCTTACGGTACACATAAGCTTCTTCCGACAGTTAGCTACGACGATGCAACAATCGCAATTATGAAATTTGACGATAACCTTGCAGGTAAGGTCTTCGTTTCAACAGGCTGTAAGAGAGACTATACAATGCGTACGGTTATCTACGGCACGAAGGGAACAATCATCTGCGACAATACTTCACCGACGATGACTCTCTTCACAACAGATGAAAACGGCGACACTCAGGAACCGAAGATCATCGAGCTTGAGGTCAACAATCACAATGCAGTTAAGGAATTTGAGGTCTTCGCTGACGAAATCATCAACGACAAGCCCGTTGCAACAAGCGCAAGAGAGGGCGCAAAGACCGTTGAGGTTTGCCTCGCAATCGTTGAATCTGCCGAGACAGGAAAAATCGTTAAGCCGAACTACAATTTCTGATTTCAAAAACAATCAAAACGGGGCTTCGGCTCCGTTTTCTTTTTGCAAAAAATAAACAAATTGTAAATTGTCAGAAACTGCATCCAAAAACCTCTCTTGCGCACTTGATTTTGTCCCTCGAATAATGTATATTTATTATAAGTGTATAATGAGGGAGTTTCGGCAATGAAAAAAACACTCAATAAAATTCCTGCTCTGCCGCTTTCGCATCAGATTTTCTGGTGGCTTTGCAGGGGACTTATTCTCATATGGGGAACAGTAATGCTTTTTTCGGGATATACGACAGAATTCCTTGAAGCCGTTTTCGGAATAATTTTCACTCATCTCTGGGACCTTTTCCAGCTCCTCGGCGGAAAGACATTTATCACTCAGATTCCCTACCGCCTGCAAACGATGCTTACGGGCTTGCTCTGCTTTGCAATCGTCATCGGAACGACGATAAACAAATTCACAACTCTTGATTTTATAGATATTCCCGAACACTTTCTCTCCGGCTACCTCGCAACGGCAGGAAGCTACGAGCTTGCAATTATACTTCAAAGCAAAAGGCCGACGGATAAAACACTTAGCCCTGCTCTTGCGGCTATGTTCGCCTTTGCCTTCGGCGTTACGCTCCTCGTCGGCTGGGAATTTTATGAATTCACAATGGACAGGCTTTACGGTCTTGAGCTTCAGCGCTCGGATTTTGACTCTGAAGCAGGACTTATTGACACAATGGTTGACCTCATCGTCGGAACGGCAGGCTCGCTTTTGAGTATGTTTGTTACGGCTTTCAGCAAAAATAAGAAAGAGAAAAAAGAAAAGAAAGGGAAGAAATAAAATGAGCAGTAAAACAGTCAGAATAGTCGCACTTGTCCTCGCAGGGCTTCTCGGCTTCAGCGCTATTTTCGGCGCTGTCCTCAGCGTATTTATGTAAGAAAAATTTTCAAAGAAAGAAGGTGGGTACTCTGGCAGTAAAATTCAAAAGAGCTGTTTCACTATTGCTTGTTGCAGTAATGCTTTGCAGCTTTTCATTCTCCGCTTCTGCTTATTATGACAGCCGCCCGAATACTCATCGTAACTCGGGCAAGCACATCGCAGACCTTATAGCCGTCGCAAGCGGACAAATCGGATATGTTGAGCTTGACCCTGCAAGCGGTCAGCCTCTTCACCCTGAATCAAATGTAGCAGGATATACAAAATACGGCGAGTCCTTCGGCGCTCCCAGAGGTGAATGGTGCGCATACTTCGTTTCTTGGTGCGCAACAACCGCGGGAATTCCGACTTCGATAGTTCCCCGTCTGGGTAACTGCGCAAGCACCGTTGAATGGTATAAAAAACATTCTGTTTACCGCCCTGCAAGCTCGGGTTATGTTCCCAAGCCCGGAGATATAATTTTCTTCAACTGGTCAGGCGGCTCAACAGCAAAGCACATCGGCATCGTAACAGGCGTTTCCGGCAACAATGTTTATACAATCGAAGGAAATACCGGTCCCGGCAGAGGTAACCAGTGTATGTCCAAAACAAGAAGCAGGACTGCGGGCTACATAGTCGGCTACGGTGTTCCTGCATACAACGATGCGAGCTATAATTACGGCTCAAATCAATATCCCAACAGCGGTTCACAGTCAGGCTCAGTCAAATATGCTCAGCTTGCAGTTATAACGACCTCTGCAACGGAGATCACATCAACGACCGCTCTTCTTCACGGCGAAATAAGAAACTCGGGAAGATTCAATATTTCCTCCTCAGGCTTCTTTTTCGGAACGGATAAAACTAAGCTGAAAAAATATCCCGTCAACTCATCCACGACCGCAACAAACATAAAGCTTGAAATGGATGCCGCGTCAAAGGTCGGCGAGCTGACGCCAAATACAACATATTATTATCAGTCCTATGCCGTAATTTCGGGCAAAACCTATCCCGGCCCGATGTACGCCGTCGTCACCGTTAACGATTGCCCTCAGCAGCTTATGCTCAGCGACATTTCAACCACGGTCGGCCTCGGCCGTACCATAAACATAACGGCAACTCCCCTTCCCTACGGCACTCAGAGCAAGGGCTTCGTCTGGAAATCTTCTGATGAAAAAATCGTGACCGTTACCAATGAAGGCGCCGTTACAGGTGTCAGCTACGGCACTGCAAAGCTTACGGCAACAACCAATTACGGCTCTGTCAGCGCTGATTGCTCAATCACCGTACTTATCCCGACACCCGAAAATGTTAAGGCAACAACTGCGGGTGAAAATAACATCCGCCTTAGCTGGAGCCCTGTAAACTCAGCGGAGGGCTACATCATTTACCGCAACGAGGACGATATTTCCGAAATGGCAGAAATCGCAAGAGTTGATGCAGGAACAACAGCTTTTGACGATTCAACCGTCACTCCCGGCAGTAAATATAACTATAGAATCGTTACAATCGCCAAGGATGAGCAATATAACAGCGAGCTTTCGCAGACAGCTTCTGCGGTTGCAAGACTCTGCGCTCCTTCAAAAATCAGCGCTTCGCATGAAGATAACTGGATAAACATCTCCTGGAATGCCATCGGCGGTGCTCAGAAATATTATGTTTACAGAGCTACCTCCGAAAACGGTCTTTATACAAACATCGGTAAGACTTATGCGAACAAATTCGTTGACCGAACAGCTCTTCCTGAGCAGGATTACTATTACAAGGTCTTTGCCGATAACGGAGATATGCGCACGAGAAGCGAATTTTCACCCTCTGCAATGATAACGACAAAGGTCGTTTCGCTCGAAACTGCAGAAAACAGATTTTTAACAAAACAAGATGAGCTTCACGGCATCGACAGCAATGAAGCATCAATTGTTCGTTGCAGAACAAAAGGCTTCATCGCCGAATTTTAAAAATCGGGAGATTAAATGAAAAAAATCAAAACCGTCGATATCGCAACGGTCGCTCTCTGCTCTGCTCTGATGTGCGTCTGTTCGCTGATTCAGATTCCTTCCGCAATTCCCTTTACCCTACAGACCTTCGCCGTTTTCTTTGTTTCAATTACTTTCGGATTGAAAAAAGCTCTCATCTCAACAGTAATTTACATTTTGCTCGGCGCGGTCGGGTTGCCTGTTTTTTCAGGCTTTCAGGGCGGTATAGGCGTCCTGACAGGAGCGACGGGAGGCTTCATTCTCAGCTTTATCCCTGCGGCGGTAACCATCAGCCTGATTTCGCATAAGGCAGGCAAAAGCTTTCTTGCTTCCTCGCTTTCCTGTATACCGGGACTTCTGCTATGCTATGCTTCGGGCATTATATGGTACAGCTTTATTTTCGGGGGAGGAAGCATTAAAAGTGCATTTTTCGTCTGTATTTTGCCGTTTATAGTCCCCGATATTCTGAAAATCCTGCTTGCCGTAACCGTTTCAAAAAGAATACAACCCCTTATAAACAGATAACGGAAGAAACATTGCGCGTTTCTTCCGTTTTATTTTATATTGTAAACTCTGCGACGACGGGACGATGATCTGCTATAACCTCGTGCAAGTTTTTTGCACTTGTGCATTCAAGTCCGCGGTAAAAAATATAATCAATTTTCTTTCTCGGCTTGTCTGAAGGAAAAGTCATTTCCCTCGCGCCTTCAAAAAGGTCTGCCGTATCGCGGAGCCGTTTTCTTATCGGCAGAAGCTCCTCGCCGTCAGGCTCAACATTGAAATCGCCCATCAGAATAATCGGCAGATCTGTTTCGTCAATAAGACGGCATATAGTTTCAACAGCATTCACTCTTTCAAGATATGCAAGTCCCATATGACATACAAGCCAGCAGACATCCTTGCCCTCAACCTCAACAATCGCCTTTATAACGCAACGGGATTCATAATAAGTCGGCTCGCTTTTATCCTCAGGATCTGGAATCGGAAAATTCTCTGCAGATTTAATTTTATGCTTCGAAAGTATGGCGTTTCCGAAAGGGTTATTGCCGTCAATCATTGCACCGAGACCGAAAAATCCGTTCCAGCCGAGCTTATCGCAGAAAAACTGCACCTGATTTGTATATTCCTCCGCTTCGCCCTCATCCATAACCTCATTAAGCCCCAGGAAATCGGGGTCAAAACGGCGTAGCTCTTTTGCAAAATAATCAAGGTCTATCACCTGACGGATATAGTCCGTCGCGTGCTGAATATTAAAAGACATAAACTTCATAAAATCACCTCTTCCTGATTATATCATAAAACCCCCTCTTTGCAACAATCCGTTAATACAAAAACCTCGCAGAGAGGACACTCTGCGAGGTCAGGGATTTTAAATGGATCTTATTTCTTTGAGCTTGTGATTGCGAATGTGTATGTATCGCCGCCTGCAGGAGCGCATACAACCTTTGTCAATCTGCCGCCGCTGATTGTTACCTGAAGAGAACCGCCGGGGATAACTGATGCTTCCTCAACAAAAGCTGCAAACATTTCTTCTACTGCGCCTTCCTCTTCACCTGCGAAAGCCTTTGCGATTGCAAGAAGCTCAGTGTGCTTCATAACATGGTCGCCGAAATCTTCTACGAGCTTTGCAGCGTTGAATGTTACATTGTATGTAACAGTACCGTTTGTTTCTTCAACAACAGTGAAGTTAAGTGCTTCCTTTGAAATGCCTGAGTTAAGGAACTCTCTGATATAGCCGATAGTGTCTTCAAATGTCGGAAGCTCAACCTCTACATCAAGCTCTGCCTTAAGCATATCCTCAAGCACCGGACGAAGCTTTTCGTCATAGAGATAAGCGATTGCTGATCTTTCGATCTTGCCGTTGTTGATAACGCCGTCTGCTACATCAACAACAGGCTCATCAATGCCGAACTCTTTAAGAACTGAATCAAGGTCTGCAACGCCGATAAATGTCTGGATATCCAATGACTGCTCGCCTTCGGGAGTTGAAAGAGTTACCTTTGTTCCTGCGATGATGATTTTCATCTCTTCGCTGATTTCGATTTCGATGTTACTGTCTGAAAGGTTGTTACCGAAGCTGCCGCTGAAATCTGACTTCTCACCGTCGGGGTTTGTAACATCAACCTTAAGGTCGCTTGATTCAAAAACAGTTGTCAACAATGCATCGAAGGTCTGAACCGGGGGCTTTGCTGCATCTGAGGGTGCTGCCTGGTTAACTGCGTTTGTTGTTCCGCCCTCTTCTCCGCCGTTCTTTGAGCAAGCTGCAAAGCTTACTACAACTGAAAGAGCGAGAACGATTGCCAATACTGATCTTAAAAGTTTACTTCTGTTCATAATTATTTCTCCTTTTATTTTGGATTTTATCTTAAGGGCGCTTTCTGCGTTGCCCCTATGTCTATAGTTATATCACGGTAAGAATCTGTTCTGTAATCTGAATTTTACCTGACCCGGTCGGCTTCGTGTGCCGTCCCTATGACTATAGTTATACCACGGTCAAAAGCCGTTCTGTAAATTCAGTTTTACCTTTTCGACCACGGCTTTAGTTTAGCACCTTTTACAAGCAAAGTCAATTATTTAAAAAGCTGTAACAGAAAAATACAGCGACATTTCTGCCGCTGTATGCTTAATTAAATAACAAATATTCCGATAAGAGCCGCGATAACATAGATAAGCAGGCTGACCGCATACTTTTCAAGCCACGCAGAAGCAATGAAATAAGCCGACGGAATAAATCCGAGGATTTTAACCGCGATGTTTGTTTTCTGATCCTTGCCGTAAAGCAGGTCCCAGTTCCAGAGCGCATCCTCGTAGAGAGGAGCGTTGTTGCAAAGAAGCGAAACAGCTAAATAAAACATTACAAGATAGATCCAGAAAATCGCATCGGACGGGCTGACTTCGATATAGAAAAGTCCTATGTACGAAGAAATGAACATACCGTAAGCAAGGAAGCGGTTCATCATACCCGGGAGATAGCAGATAAGGAAAGTCTTTGCTTTGCTTTCTGAAAAATCGTGGTCAATATGACCGCAAAGCTCATTTGCCTGAGTCCAGCGGGCATCCTGCACCGGAATTTTCATAATACGGCAGAAAATCTGCTCCCAAAAAGCCTTAAGTGCGGCACCGAAAAAGGTGACATATTTAGAAATTACATATAAAATTGCCATTATACATCACCCATTCCTTTCATATAAATATCCTCGAAGGTGATTTCGCCCTTAATGCACTGCTTAACATTATCTTCAAGCTCGTAACCGTAGCTATCCTTGCAAAGTGCTACGATCTGGTCATAGGTCTTACTGTCGCCGCAGAGGAAGGCGATGAGAGCTGAGGTGTTGATTATTTCAAGAGAAACCTCGTTGCTCTGAACAACCTGAACTGCCATTTCATAAGCTGTCTTTGCGGCTTCAAGCGCATTCGTCTTATCATCAAGAAGCATATAGGAAATAGCCTGCTGATTATAAATCTGCATATCCATTCCAACTGCGATACCCTGCCTGCAGATTTCAACCGAGCCTGCAAAATCGCCCATACGGCGGAGAACCTCGGCTTTTACGCTGAAATAATCAAGATTTTCGGGATTTTCCTTAATCATCTTTTCGCATCTCTCGTCGGCCTCGTTGAGCTTGCCCTGAAGGATATTTGACTTGATTGCATAGTAATAACCTTCGATATCGTTCTTATTGCGCTCATACATTCTGTCGCCAATCTCTACGCACTTATCGTAGTCCTCATAGCTCCACGCAATCTGAAGATAAATAAGGTCGAACATATAGCCGTATTCGCCTATCTCTTTGTAGGTATTATCAAGAATCTTATAGCAGGAGGCGGAGTCCTTTTCAGCAATCGTCTCAGCGACAAGCCTGAAGAAGCCGTCTGAAGCCTTCTGAGCAGGAGTTTCTGCCTTGACGGAGTTAAGATACGCAATAGCTTCGTCATATTTAATCATCTGCTTGGATGTTTTTTCATCGGTATACATAAAGTTATACCAATTCGGCTGAATCTTGTTCATATACGCGCGGACTTCCAGGCAGAAATCATATGTATTTCGCATTTTGTCATACTTCTTTGACTTGGGAAGACCGTTGGGATATTGAGCATTAACCATATTGATATACGCTGAAACATATTCGTTATCAAACCTGAAATTCTCTATAAAGGATTCAAACAAAATTCTGTTTGAACGCTCGCCGTCCTTGAAAAAGTCAACGGGCGTGCGGTTCGGGTCAGAGTTAAAGAAATGAACGAAATTATCCGTCGCATCGTCAAGAGTCTGAACCTTTTCGCTGTATTCAACTATTGCACTGCTTGCATCTCCGAAACGAAGCTCCTTCGCAAGGGTTTCAGCCTTCGAAAGAAGAGTTGAAATCTGAATATTCGAAACACAGGTGATGTATCCGAAAACAGCAAAGCCTACCATAACAAAAGCAATGATAAACTGAGGAATTCCCAGATAGGTACGGGTCTGCTTTCTTACACAATCCGCGCAATAAAGGTCACTGCCGCTGTTTCTTCTCGGCTTTCCGCAGATTATGCAGGCTCCGTTATCCTTTTCTTCTTTAGAATTCTTTTCAGACTTTTTATTGTCTTTCTTTCCTTCATTTTTCTTTTTGGATTCCTTCTTTGCTCCGTCAGCCTTTTCTACGGACTTTTCGTCTGCCTTTTCTTCTTTCTTCTCGGCAGGCTCATCATCCTTTTCTGCAGCGAAGCTAAGGTCATCGATAGAGATATCGTCCGTCTTTGTCTCGGGAACTGCCGCGTCCCATTTCCAATCGCCGTCAACTTTTTCTTCTTCGGGGGTTTCCGGCGTGGTCTTTTCTTTCTTCTCGTCAGACAAAGCTATTCCTCCTTATAAATATATTCAATAAATGATACCATAAACTAAACTAAATTTCAATTCAAATATAAAAATTAACAGAATATTAAACAAATATATATATCATCTCTTGACAAAGGTTGGCGCACAGGGTTAAAATCTAATAAAAACTTTAGGAGATGTTACTATGGCTGCAGGCTATCCGACCTCATTAAAATATGCAAGGCAGAGTCAGTCTCCGCTTCGTTTCAGAGAAGACGGAACATTCAGAATCCTGCATCTTTCAGATATTCACGAGGTTTCACCCGAAATGGATGACGACGAAAACAGAGACATTCCCATCCATAAATCGCTTGAAACTCTTAATGTTATTGAAAAATGCGTTGAGGAGGCTCAGCCCGATCTCGTTGTTTTCGGCGGAGACAATATCAGTGGATATTGGGAGGAATATACCTACGACTATCTTCACGAAACGATTGAAAAAATCATCGCACCGATAAAGAAAAGAAATATTCCCCTTGCCGTCGTTTTCGGAAATCACGATTCTGAGGGCGAGGAGAAAAGACCGTTTATCCGCCGTGAAAATCACATCAACATCTACGCCGAATACGAAAACTTCCGCGGATGCTATAACGAAGAGGATGTTACGGGTTGCGGAAATTACAGCCTGCCCGTCCTGAGCTCAGACGGCAGTAAGACCGCCTGGAACATATGGTGCATCGATTCAAACGATTATATCCGCGATGAAAACCACCGCGTTATCGAAGGCGCAGGCTTCGGCATCGTCCATCCAGACCAGATTGACTGGTACGAAAGAAAGGCGGCAAAGCTTAAGGAAGAGAATTCAGGAACACCCGTTCCGTCAATCCTTTTTCAGCATATCCCCGTCCATCAGGAATTTGACCTTTTTGATTTTGTTGATGAAAAGACGGAAGGCGCTCTTGAAAAGAGAGGCAAAACGATGATTCCGAAAGAGGGCGCAATTATTGAAGGTCTCGTCCGCGAAGCGCCCTGCCCGCCCGAAACGGAGCGTTCGCAGTTTGAAAGCTGGAAAAAGACGGGAGACATCGTCGCCGCATTCTTCGGCCACGACCATGTTAACACCTTCATCGCAGAGGTTGACGGAATAAAGCTCATTCAGACCCTCGGCGCGGGATACCACACCTACGGCAAGGAACGAGGAGGAAGGCTCATCGTTCTTCACGAAAATTCAACCGAATTCGAAACAAAAACGCTCGTCGTTGAAAGAATTACACAAACGGAATTTTAACATTAAAAAAGGAAGAGCCGAAGCTCTTCCTTAATTTTTTATTCTCAGAACTGGTTGGGATTGTTGAAGTTCTGGTTAGAGTTGTATGCCTGCTGCTGAGGAGCGTACGGCTGCTGGGGAGCATACGGCTGCTGAGGAGCATACGGTTGCTGAGGCATATACGGATTGAAGCCCATTACGGGGTTAGCTTTTTTGCCTGTATCAGCAAGAACGGTGCAAACGATACCTGCAATTGAGAAGATGTAAAGGAATACCGGACTTGCACCCAAACCAATATCAAGATAACCGTCAGCTTCTATTGCAAGCGCGATGAAGAAAATAGTTGTTACAAGAATTGCAAGTACATAGCCAACAATTGAAAGTGCCTTGCCTACTTTTTTCTTGAGAGCAAGAAGAACACCGCCGCCAAGACCAATAAGCAAACTAAGAACAAGGAAAATAATAAGGATAATTCCCAAAGCTGTTAAATCTGTCTCCAAGAACAATTCCATCATCTCGAAGAAATTGCCCGTTTCCTTCATTCCATAGAAGCTGATCGTCAGCCATCCACCGAGAAGAACACACATAACATTAAAGAAAGTGAGAAGAACCGGAACAAAGTTCATAATCGGCTTACCTTTTGTTGCTGCCTTAATTGACTGGAGAGCTGAACCTGCAAGAGCAGAAGCCTGATCCATTGCTGCTGCAGCCTGAGTCTGAGTCGGAGCTACTGCCTGAATGTTTGTACCGCAACCTGTGCAGAAGCCTGCAGCGGGCGGACACTTTTTGCCGCAAGACGGGCAAATCTTTTCAAATTTTTCCATTTTAGATAACATCCTTTCCTTTTTAATGGATTGTTTTTGGGTTGCGCTTCGTGCGTACCCCTTACACATATGGTTATACCACCCTGCAAAAGGATTTTGTAATTCGCATTTTACTTTCTCTTTTGCTAGCTTGAATTATATACTTTTATTAACAATCTGTCAATAAAAAGTTAACATTTAGAAGCCTTATTTTTGCGGTATCTGCTCCTGATAATAAGCGCAACAGCGGCTATCGGCACAGCGATTGCGGCAATGATGAGTATATTTTTCAAAGAGAGATAATTATATATCCCGTCGCCTAGGATCGTGAAGCCGATAACTCTCGGCGCAAGACCTGCAACGGAGAAAATGAAATACGGCAAAAACTTAAAATCAAATGCACCCATAAAAAGCGAAGAGAAATCAATCGGAAAAGCCGGGACGAAACGGATAATGAATGTTGCCGTGTTTTTGTTTCTGCCCTTCATTGCAAGGAGCTTCTCACCACCTTTGGTTCCGCTGAGCTTTTTCTCAACCGCATCCTTGCCGAGGAATTTGCCGAGAAAATAGGTCGTTATGACCTCGATGACAATGCCAAGCATATTAACAAGAACCGCGATTTTCCAATCCATAACAAGTCCGACGGAAATATAAATCAGCGAAGCAGGCAGAACGAGCAAAACAGCCTTGACAAAATAAACGCCTAAAATAATCGCTATCGCAATATAAAGGCTTGAAGCCGTTGCAACAAGCTCGCGGATATCAAGAGTTGAGAGAGTTTTATAATTCACTGCCGCGATGATGATAAGCGTCAGAGCAAGGACAATTTTGATTATATTTAGAATTTTCTTCTTATCCATAATTCACCTCTGAAAAGCTGTCCGTGAGAGTATACCATAAAAAAGATAAAATGTGTAGTATTCTTCCGATAGATTTTTGTTTAAACAAAAAATGGGCGGCAACGCACAAAATATAATTCCATGTCATTCTGAACGCAGTGAAGAATTTTTATATATACAAAGATTTTTGAATAAGCCAACAATTCAGCAAGTTCGGGCTTATAGCCTCCTTAGAAAAGGAGGTGGCAGACCGTAAGGTCTGACGGAGGATTGATATTTTGTTTCCCAATCCTCAGTCCTACGGACAGCTCCTTTGCCAAAGGAGCCCAAGGAGGAAAGAATAGTCTGCATCGCAGAAACATAATTGTATGTCATTTTGAACGCAGTGAAGAATTTTTTTCAAGATCCTTCGCTTTGCTCGGGATGACACTAATAAAGATCTCGATAAAGCCGTAAAATATCGCAGAATATCGGTTCGTCGCAAAGCGTCGAACCCTACAAACCTTTATTTAAATCGAGCAAGTAGGGACGGGCGTCCTCGACCGTCCGAAATAGCCTCCTTAGAAAAGGAGGTGGCACAGCGTAAGCTGTGACGGAGGATTGATTTTTATTTCCCAATCCTCAGTCCTGCGGACAGCTCCTTTGCCAAAGGAGCCCAAGGAGGAAAGAATAGTCTGCATCGCAGAAACATAATTGTATGTCATTTTGAACGCAGTGAAGAATCCTTTCTTTTCAAGAGCCTTCGTTTTCGGACAAGCGCCCTTCTCTGAAAGGGAAGGGGGATCGCGTAGCGGTGGATGGGTCGAGCAAATCAAGGTAATCGCGTTTCTTTATTTGTTTTTCTTGCTTCCACCCCTATTGGTCTCCGTCCGTTCTCCCCTTTTAGGGGCGACTGCACATATAAGCAGTAAAAGCCGAGCGAGACTACTTTTTTACAAAGTGTCTCGCTCACCAAAATCTTTTGTTTTGTTGTTGTTTAAAACTCTAATCTATAATTAAGCCCAAAAAGTGAACCAGCCAAGACCTGAACCGAGAAGGGCTCCTGAAATAAACCAAACCATTATTTTCACCTCCGTTTATTTTTTGATACTATTTAAAACCCTGATCTATAATTAAGCCCAAAAAGTGAACCAGCCGAGTCCTGAACCGAGAAGGGCTCCTGAAATACACCAAACCATTATTTTCACCTCCGTTTTTAGCTTGGGTTTCAACAAACACTGTGTTGTTGTGTCCCTGTGACTTTAACTATACACATATGCTGTCCGCTTCTGTAATTTGAATTTTCCCCGGGGAAAAAGTATAAATCCGAACTTGCTTTTTACGGGTGTTTTTCCTTTATCCTTTGATAAGCCACGCTTAAATCGAAAGTAAAAAAAGAAAAATCGCCTACTCCGATTAAGAATAGGAAAAGTTATAATATCACCGGCTTCGCCGTCGTCCTGTTCGAATCCCTCCACAAAAAAGAAAAACCCGCCGTAGCGGATTTTTCCTTTTTGCGAAAGAGCGACCAAACGGTGTATAAGTGGGGGTAAAAACGACCAAAAGTAATGTAATCATTTCAAATTTTCACTATATACAAACTGCGTATTGATGGGAATTTTAAAAAAGTCATTATCCCCATTGTCAATCAATATAAGGGTGTTCTTATCCTTAATCTCAAATTCAAATGTTGTGCTTTGTGAAGTGGCAATAATCTTTCCGTCTGCAATTTTATAAGAGCCATATTCCTGATAAGAAACTACAGAACCGGCACCAAAACGAAACTCATTGTTATCTGTATCAAGC
>JAGAVE010000024.1 GCA_017942105.1 Clostridia bacterium
CAAAAAACATATCGTTTCTTATGGATAAAAAAGGAGTATGGTCATTGTCACCTGCATACGACATAACTTTCTCTTACAGAAAAGACAGTATTTGGGTAAGTGCTCATCAGATGCTTATTAACGGCAAAGCTGACAATATCGAAAAAGAAGATTTGTTAAAGGTTGCCGAGAAAGCAAATATCAAAAAATCGGATGCAGTGAAAATTATAGAGCAGGTAATAAATTCTGTTTCTAGATGGGAAGATTTTGCTGAAAAATCCGGTATGTCTGAAAATAACATAAAACGGATAAAAGACTTTTTAAATGTATGATTCAACAGCGTGCGGAGTAAAATCTGCACGCTGTTCTTTCGTTATTTTATTGGAAATAATTGTGATACACTTCATTGATAGTTTCAATGTATATTATAAATGACGGGTGATTGTGATCATTTCTCTGAAGATACATATTCTTTTTATTAAGATATAAGTCAATCACATCTTCCCATAAATGTTCATTTTTAATGGCAATAACTTTATCGTTCAAACCTTTGGATTGAGGAGAGTCGTTCCAATAATATTGATCAAATGCAACAAAGCCTGTTTTGTTATGTATCAGACGATGCCAACCGTTATAATCCTCATAAACAATTGCAACATCAATGCTGAACGGAGTGTGGTTACCTTTTTTGAATTGTCGTTGCTCTGTTGATATAACCGATGTTGAGTCTTTACAGTTGCTCCAACCATTTTTATTGAGAACATAGTTAAACTGTTCGATGATGTATTCTTTAATCGCTCTGCCATTGTGAATATTTATATCAAAGGTTTTTTCTATGCACAAATTATAGTCGAGGTCAATTGGCTCATTTGCATTCTGCGTTATTAAATTTTTAGCACCGCTACCGACCAAGTGAATGTCAACCTGCATAACGGAATCGTTATTTATTTGTTGCTTGAGTTGATTCATAATATCCGAGCAAACCCGTTTCATATTTCCCAAAAATGCTTTGTCTTTGAAATAATGATACATATATTATTTCTCCTTCTTTGCCCATGCCAACCCATTTAACATCAAGGTCAAATTATTTCAGCATAATCATGGATAGCTTTATTGTCAAGTATTTTTTGAAAATTCTATCAAAAAAGCGCTATATAGTCTTCCTTTCATTGCAACCACCCCATAGCTGCACCCATAATTGAAGTTCCGAAAACCCAGTAAAATCAAGGGTTTCGGGATTTTGAAAAATTTTATGGTTTTCTCTTGACATTTACCCCTGCCGCGGCGCAGACCATTGCGGATTTTCTTGCTGATACGGGGACAGTTCCCAAGGATTACGATATTATCCTTACGGGTGATCTCGGCAGGGTGGGCTCTGAACTGCTTTATGAGCTTCTTGAAAAGGAGTTTTCATTGAATATCAGGGATGTTCATAATGATGCAGGTTTGATGATATATAACATCGATGAGCAGGATGTTCATTCAGGCGGAAGCGGTTGCGCTTGCTGCGGGGTTATCCTTTGTTCAAAAATTCTTGGAGATTTAAAAAACGGAAAAATTAAAAAAGCTCTTGTTGTTGCTACGGGTGCTCTGCTGTCTTCCGTTTCACCTCTTCAGGGGGAGAGTATACCGTCCGTTGCTCACGGAATATTATTGACAAACGGGGAGGGGAGCAAGTGAAAAATAACGCGGCAATGACTGCAAAAACCTTTTTCAGGATGGCTGAAGCGGACAGAAAGCTTCTTGTCGTAACAGGAGTTATAAATACCGTTCTTACTGTGTCTATGATAATGAAGCTGATGGTTGCTTTGGTTTGTTTTGTTAAAAAAGCTTAAAGCTCAGGTTGGATTTTTGTCGTTTAATTCCGTATCGGAAAAACAGTTCTGATTTTTGCTCATAATTTCTTTTTTTCTATAATTTTTCAGTTGATTATTATTTTTTTTAGTGATATAATCTAGTGAGAATTTTTTAAAAAGAGGATTTTATGGGAGTAACAGTAAACGAAAAAGTTAATATTGTTATTTCAGAAGATCAGCATGAAGTTGTCAAAGCTCATCTTTCTGTCAAGGATTTTGACGGTGAGAAGAAATTTCTTGTAAAGGAACCTGCAGTAGTTAAGGATAAAAAGCTGTTCCTTTTTGTAAAGAGAGTTTTCGATATCTTGTTGTCGCTGGTTGCGATTATCATCTTTCTGATACCCGGCGTTATAATTGCTGTTTGTGTTGCCGTGTCATCAAAAGGTGCAGTCATTTATTCGCAGAAGCGTTTGGGCAAAGGCGGTAAGGAATTTAACATTTATAAATTTCGCACGATGGTTGTTGATGCTGAGAAACACGGAGCTGTTTGGGCGAAAAAGGATGATGACAGGGTAACTGCCGTTGGTGCGGTTCTGAGAAAAACTCACCTTGATGAGATTCCGCAGTTCTGGAATATTCTCAAGGGTGATATGAGCTTTGTCGGCCCCAGACCTGAGCGTCGAGTTTTCTACGATGAGTTTGAAACCTATATTGTCGGCTTTAGTCACAGACTTTATGTCAAACCCGGACTTACGGGTTGGGCTCAGATTAACGGCGGCTATGAGTTAAAACCTGAGGAAAAGGTTGCCTGGGATGTTGAATATATAGAAAAGCAGTCGATATGGATTGATATAAAGTGTATTCTTAACACTTATAAGTTGCTCTTGGGTGACGAAAAAGCAAGATAAGTTATTTAATCTCCGTGCATAGCTTGTACGGAGATTATTCTTTTGGATAAAAGAAAGTTTTTGGTTGTATTTTATGACGATATATGATATAATCAATTAAATATAAGCGAAAGTGTTTGTTTTTGATTAAATCGAAAAAACTATTATCAATAAAGAAACTGGTGATAATCTATGGTTAAACTGATAAGGAGAATAACTCTTGCTCTTTTCGTTTTGATGCTGGCGGCTTTTATCGTGTTTTCTATCGTCGATAAAATTTCAACGGATATAACAATTCCTGTCATATTAATTGAATCTGATACTATTGAAGTTAGTGTCAAGGATAAAAAAGAGAAGCTCCTTGAGGGAGTAACTGCAATGGACCAAAAAGACGGTGATATTTCTGACAAGGTTCTTATTGAGTCAATTTCGGATTTTATAGAGCCGGGAGTCTGTACGGTTACATATGCTGTCGCAGATTCAGATAAGCATGTTACAAAGCAAACGAGAACGGTAAAATATACTGATTATACAAAGCCTGAATTCTATATGAAGCGAGCTTTGGTTTACGGTGTTGACGAAGCTCTTGATATCAGAGCCGCAGTCGGTGCTCGTGACTGTATTGACGGCGATATCAGCGACAGAGTTGCGATTATAACTACAGACTATATTAGAAACACTGCCGGCGTATTTACCGTTTCTCTCCAGGTATCAAACAGTATGGGAGACACGATTTATCTTGATGTGACGGTTCATGTTGAGGGTAACGAGACAATGGCGCCTGAAATTCAGCTCAAGAAGAGTCTTATTTATATTAAGAAGGGTGAAACACCGAACTTCGAAGACTATCTCGGTGATGTAACGGTCAATGGTGTTTTGATGAAACCTGAGGATGTTCAGTTGATGATTTCAACAAACTTTGATGCTGAAAATGAAGGAACATATAATGTGCATTACTACATTTCGACAAAAGAGGGCTATGAAGGTCATTCAATCCTGACTGTTGTTGTAGAGGAGTGATAAAGGGTGAAAAGGAAGTTTTCAGGCTTCTCAATTAATTTTGAGTGGAACAGCCTTATAAAAGATGTTGTGCGTAGCCTATGGGCAATTGTCCTTGCGGCTCTTATCGCACTTATGGGTATTCAAGTTGTTGAAAAAAGTATATATACGCCTACATATACGAGTACGGCGGTTCTCGTTGTCCGATCGAGAGTTGGTACATCGGGAACATTCAGCAGCCTTACTGCATCTACGGAAATGGCGAATATTTTTACTGAGGTTTTCAAGCAGAATTCAATAAAAAAGCTTGCTGCAGAGAACCTTGGTCTTGAAACCTTTGACGGAACGGTTACGACTTCTCTGACTGATTCGACAAACCTTCTGAATGTTTCTGTCAAAGCTGATGACCCGGAGCTTGCATTTAAACTGTTGACTTCAATTCTGGAAATTTATCCTGAGGTTACCGAGGCTGTCTTTACAGATTCGGTTATAGATATTGTTTCCGAACCTAAAATGGCAACAATGCCGTCAAACTCGCGACTTATGGTATATAGAAAGCATATTATCCTTCTTACGATGCTTTTTGAAGCGGGGCTGATTGTTCTTTGTTCATTGTTCAGAGGAACGGTTAAGGAGGAAAAGGGCTTTGCTGATAAAGTTGATTCAAAGCTTCTTGGTATAATATCTCATGAAAAGCCGCACCTTTCAAAGAAGGAACGATATAAGAAAAAGAAGCGAGCTTTGCTTATCAATGACGCTTATTCAAGTCTTCGTTTTACGGAAGATTATCAAAAGCTATGCACTAAAATTGAATACATCCATAAGAATCAGCAAAAGAAAACCTTTGTTGTTTCCAGTGTTGCGGAAAATGAGGGTAAATCAACTGTTGCGGCTAATATTGCGTTGGCTCTCTCAGACAGAGGGTATAGCGTTGTACTTCTTGACCTGGATGTTCACAAGCCTTCTATTTATAAGATTTTTGATTTTAATAACGAAATTGAAACGGATTTTTCCGATGTTCTTTCAAAGAAGGTTGAAATCGGCGATTTCAAATTTTACAGATACAGAAAAACTTCTCTTACTATTGCATTTAATAAGCACAGCAACGAAAAGTCAGAGCTTTTAATTAACAATCAGGTAATTGACGATGTTCTTAAAGCTCTGAAAGAAAAAGCAGATTTTGTTATTATCGATACTCCGCCGATAAATGCTTCTGCAGATGCTATCGCAATAGCTGAGGTAGCAGACGCAACGGTGCTTGTTGTCAAAACGGACAGTGTTCCCGTTGAGGATATCAATGAGGCGATTCTTAATATTTCGGAATCGGGAGCAAATCTTGAAGGATGTATCCTAAATAATGTCTATAAGCCCTTCACTCTTTTCGGTCAGATGGGCGCAGACGAAAGAGGCTATTACGGACAAAGCAATTATTACGGCTACTCGAAATCTTCCAAATTTCATACTACTGATTCAACTCAGAAAAAAGATGACGGCTTTTCTGCTGATTCCTTTGATAGCTTAAACCGTAACGAATAGGGTGATGAATTATGAAGAAAAACGATGACAGAAAAGAATATAATGATTCACCTGTGGATGTAAGGGTTCTCTTGGGTGATATTTGGAGAGGTATTGTTAAATTCGGTTGGATTGCAGTAGTTCTTGCTGTAGTTCTTTCAGGAATTCAGTTTTACAGAAGCTATGTTAATTTCACTCCGGTATACAATGTTTCGGCTACCTTTACCGTTCATACGGAAAACAGAGTTCTGACCGGTGATAACGGCATTGCTGCATATTCTTACTACTATGACAGGGAAACAGCCGACCAGCTTGCGACGGTTTTTCCGCATATAATAGGAAATAAAATTGTAAAAGCTAGAGTTTGCGAGGATCTCGGTGTTGCAAGTATGCCGGCATCGGTTACGGCAGCCTGCGTTTCGGGAACGAATATGATAACACTTACGGCTTCGGGAAGCGAACCGCAGCTTACTTACGATACGCTTCTTTCAGTAATTGAAAATTATCCGTCGGTTTCGGATTACATAATCGGCAGAACCAAGCTTGTTATGATAAATGAGCCGACGGTTCCTAAAAAGCCTGCAAACTCGGGAGCGTGGGTTTCGTCAGTCTTAAATGCGGCGGTTATCGGACTTGCTTTGGGTCTTGCCTGGATTATGATTTATGCATTTTTCAGAAAGACTATTCGTACTAAAGACGATATCCGTACAGTGCTTAATCAAAGATGCATTGCCGTCCTGCCTCAGGTAGTTTTCAAAAAATACCGCCGTGAAATCGACAGGAGGATTCTTATTACCAATCCGCTTGTCGGCAGTGAATTTTTGGATTCTCTGCGTCTTTTGAAAAGCTCTTTTCAGAGCCTTGTTGCAGAAGGAAAGAATACGGTTATGATAACAAGTACGGCTCCTTCTGAAGGAAAAACCGTAGTTTCCGTTAATTTTGCATCAATTTTTGCCAAGGACGAAAAGAAGGTTCTTCTTATGGATATCGACCTTCGTGATTCCGGTATAAAAGAACTTTTGGGCGGCGAAAATGTTGCGAAGACAAAGAAAGAGGATACTAAGTATTATCGAATTGAAACAATCGATTCTCTTGGCTTTGATTTGTTTACATTCAAATCGAGATCGGAAAGCGTGCAGAAAATAATGCGAACCGAGGAGATTATGAGAAGATTTGTCGGTCTTAAAAACGAGTATGATGTAATTTTTATCGATACTCCTCCTTGTGGCGTGATTTCCGATGCGTCCGTTATAGCTCAATCGGTCGATTCAATCGTATATGTAATCAGGGAAGATGCTGTTATGCAGACGGCTATCCGCGCAGGAATTAACTCAATGCTTGAAACTAAAGCGGACTTCCTCGGCTGTATTCTTAACGGAGCTGCCGGCGGTCTCGGCGGCTACAGCGGATATTATAGCTACGGCGGTTATTATAAGAATTACCGCTACGGCTATTCGTATGGTTACGGCCGTTCATATGGTTATGGCAGAAAAAATAAAAAAGATAAAAACAAAGCAAACTAATTTCAGACAACCTGAAGGAATCGAGATGATTGTATGAAAAAACCGGGAGAATATGCGAAGCTGTTCCGCTCTTTGGGTAAAGAGTGGAAATGGGTTTTGCACTACGCTTTGCGTTATCGTCTGCAGATTCTGTTCTATGTTGTCGTAGGAATTCTGAGTACCGTTATGGGTCTGGGCTCAACGGTTGCTTCAAAATATCTCATCGACTCTGTTGTTACGCATAACAGAGAAACGATTTTTGTCAGCGCCGCACTTACGATAGGTCTCGCACTTGTTCAGATTGCAATAAATGCGGTAACATCGAGGTTAGCAATAATAATCGGCACCAAGGTTAGCAATGAGATACGAAGCAGTGTTTATGAGCATATAGTCTATTCCAACTGGGAGGATATCAGCAGATATCATTCGGGCGATCTTCTTAATAGGATAGAAGGGGATGTTACTGCTCTTTCAAGCAGTATAATCTCGTTTGTTCCAAATCTCTTTACAAGGTTGACACAGTTTGTCGGTTGCCTTGCTATCGTTCTCTATTATGACCCGATAATGGCTTTGTTCGCTTTTCTCAGTGCACCGTTTCTTGCAATGACATCAAGAATTTCGGCGAAGATGATGAGAAAGTATAACGAGGAAAGCCGTGAGATGAACGGAAAAATCCTGGCTTTTTATTCTGAATCGATTCAAAATATTCAGACCATTAAGGCGTTTGGCATAACAAAGCGATATGTTGAGCAGCTTAAGGATTATTTACATAATTACAGAAAGCTGAGGCTTGACCATAGCAAGTTTTCTCTCGTTATGACAACGGGTCTTTCAGTTATCGGTCTTGCTGTTGCTTATCTTTGTTACGGATGGGGTGTATGGCAACTGTGGAACGGTGCCATAACTTACGGTACGATGACTCTGTTTTTGCAGATTTCAGGAAAGCTTACCTCGTCATTCTCTTCGGTCGTTTCAATGCTTCCGACTTCAATTTCTATCGCAACCGCGGCAGGCAGAATTATGGCTATAACGGAGCTCCCTGTAGAGGAATATGCTGATGACAGTAAGGCTGAGTCAATGCGGGCAGAGGCTGATTCTGCGGGAATATCTCTAAGCTGTGAAAACCTGACCTGCTCATATAAGGACGGAAGTGTTCCGGTTGTTAAAAATATTTCTTTCTATGTAAACCCGGGAGAAACTATTGCTCTTGTCGGGCCGTCGGGTGAGGGTAAGACCACTATTCTGCGTTTGATACTTGGTCTCATCAAGCCGGAAGGGGGAGCAATGACGATGTCTGTCAGAAACGGGACAACTCTCAATGTTTCTGAAAGCACAAGGCGGTTCTGTGCCTATGTTCCGCAAGAAAATCATGTCTTTTCGGGTACGATTGCTGATAATCTCAAAATAGTTAAGCCAGAAGCGCAGAATGAAGAGCTTATAACAGCTTTGAAGGCGGCGGATGCTTGGGGATTCATTGAAAAATTGCCGCTGGGTATTGATACGGTTATTAACGAAAAAGGCGTCAATTTCTCCGAAGGTCAGATTCAGCGTATCTCTATTGCAAGGGCGTTGCTGAGAAATGCACCCGTTCTTGTAATGGATGAGGCAACGAGCGCTCTCGATGCAAAGACGGAAGAAACCGTTCTTGCCAATATAATGAAATCCTATCCGAACAGAACCTGTGTCATAACTACGCACAGACCCAGTATGCTTCAATACTGCGACAGAGTCTATCGTATAAACGAGGACGGAAGTCTTGTGAAAGTTGATAATTGAATATTATAAAAAAGAATTCAAGCATAGCATCATTTTGAGTGTGGCTATGCTTGCTTTTTTACTGTTTAAGGCTAAATATAATTATACCGATTAGCAAATATATGTTGATTTAATTTTCTGTTTGTGCTATACTTTACACAGAAAATTGGGGTATTGCGCAGTTTTTGGAGTGATGCTTATGTTTAAGTTGAAAGATGGCTTTATTATACGAGAGATTGGCAATCAAATAATGGCTGTACCTGTCGGAAAACAAACTTCGGAAATTCACGGTATGATAGCTTTAAGCGAAAGCGGAAAGCTTTTGTGGGAAAGGCTTAAAACGGGCGCTTCTGTCGAAGAGCTTGCGGCTGTTCTGCTTGAAAATTACGATGTTGAAAAAGAGGTTGCCGAAGCTGACGCAGATAAATTTATCAAGGCTTTGGCTGAGCAAGGAGCTTTATTGTAATGTTTGAATGTGAAAGCTTTGGAGAAGGCTTTTTAGCAAAGCTGAATCTTTGGGCGGTTGAGCATTGTGTGCCGTTCAGTACGACCTTCGAGCTGACGCCTTTTTGTAACTTCCGTTGTCCGATGTGCTATGTACGGCTTGAAAAGCATCAGGCGCAAAAGCAGGGTGAGATGCTCAAAATTGGTGATTGGCTTGAAATAGCTCGTCAGCTCAGGGATATGGGAACGCTGAGAATTACTCTTACCGGCGGTGAGGTTTTTACGCATCCTCAGTTTTGGGAGCTTTACGGTGAGCTTAATAAAATGGGATTTTGGATTTCAATTCTCTCAAACGGCTATCTTATAGATGATGACGCAATGGAAAAATTTCGTTTTTACGGAATGCCACATTCAGTAAAACTTAGCATATACGGAGCGAGTGATGAAACGTATGCAGAGGTCTGCGGTGTCAAGTCCGGATTTACAAGGCTCGGCAATGCGGTCAGGCTTTTGAAAGAAGCAGGTGTTCCGACGACGATGAACGCTACCGTCATAAGAGAAAATGCCGATGACCTGCAGGCAATGTACCTTTTCGCCCGTGAAAACAGGATCCCGTTTCAGCACACAATTGCCGTTCTCAAATCCTCAAGAGGAGCAGAAAATACGGCGGAATCATCAAGACTCGGTTTTATTGATTTTTCAAAAGAGCTTACGGTTGATGACCTTGAAAAAAGCAGGTATCCTGCCCCTGAAAATCCGTTTTCGCTGTGCGCAAGCTTCAGAAAATCGCTTTTTATAACCTGGAACGGTCATTTTCAGCTTTGCTCATTCCTCAGTGAGCCCTATATACAGTATTCGGGTAATACTTCGGATGATTTTAAAAAGCTTTATGAAAAACTTAGTGATTTAAAGAATCCTGCTGAATGTGAAAATTGCAGGTGGAAGGAATTTTGTCAGAGATGTCCGGGTATTCTTTGCGCAGAAAGCGGTCATCCTGAAAAAACAGATAAAAATTTTTGTGAAACTGCAAGGCAGCTTTGGTTGCTTTATGATAATAAAAAGAAGGGGATATGATTATGAAGAAAAAATATGTAGCGCCGGAAAGTAAGCTTATTGCCCTCAACCTTAACGAAAGTATCGCTATTTCAGGCGGTATATCCGAGGTTGGCGGTATGGCTGTTCTTAAGTTCTATTCAGCGCAGGACGGATGCAGAAAGCTCTACACTGAACGAGTTGCCGTTTCAGAGCATCTTTGGGCAGGCGGCGAGTTTTTGGATTATTATAACGACTTTATGGCTAAGGTTCAGTCTCAGGGTGCTTATGAGGCATACTTCATGTGCTTCAACGGCTTGCAGAATGTATGATTAGATTAGCGGATTTACCGGTTGAGTGGCAAGAGGACCGTCTAAACTTTGCAAGAGGTTTTATTACAGGTTCAGACGAAAAACCTGTAATAAAGCTAAGCTTTAGTTATAATTTTTCGGAATGTCACTCTGTTCAGTATGCAGATTGTGCATCAGATCATTTCCTTAGAGGTACATTCGGAGATATTCTCCTTGCAAACAGCGATTGGAGCGAAGCGACATCCTTTTGCTTGCCGAAGTCAGATAAGGATTATGCACTTGTGCTTGCAGCTCTTTGCTCAAGATTCTCGTATTTCAATACATTGCTCGTGCATTCGTCGCTTATCGTTTATCAGGGCAAAGGAATTATCTTTACCGGAAAATCAGGGATAGGTAAAACTACCCAGGCTGAGCTCTGGAATAAGTATAAGGGCGCTGAGATCGTAAACGGAGACAAGGCGTTTGTCCGTGAAGTTGACGGCAAATTCTTTGCTTATGGGTTACCATGGAAAGGTTCTTCGGAATATTGCCTTAATAAGAGCGCAGAGTTGGTCGGCATTGTTGCTCTTGAACAGTCAAATGAGAATTGTATCAGTACTCTTGAAAATTCTGTCGAAAGACTTTTGCCACATATATTTTTACCTCATTGGGATAAGCTTTGCCTTGCGAAAGCTCTTGATACCTTCGATAGTTTAATAAAAAATGTCCCATTGTGGTTGCTTGAATGCAGACCCGACGAAGAGGCAGTCAGAGTGGCGTGTGAAAAAATATTTAGGTGAGTTATGGATAAGTTGAATTGTTCTGTTGCTGAAATATCAGAGCTTGTCGATGAGCTGATTGATGAGAATGCTGTTTTACCGTTTTATGTTTCAGGAAGCAGTATGAATCCCTTCCTCATCAGCAGACGGGATATAGTTTATCTGAAAAAACCTCAGCCTGACGATTTGAAAAAAGGAAGGATTCTTCTTTTTCGCAGAAAAGATGGTGCATTGGTTTTGCACAGAGTTAAATGTGTTTTAAATGATTCAGTTTTTGTGATGCTTGGGGATGCGCAGAGTCAGACGGAAAAAATTGATAAAGCGCAAATCGTTGCTGTTGTCAGCGAAATCGAGCGAAAAGGAAAAATCAGAAAAGCAGAGTCATCTTACTGGAAAACAATTTACGCAATTTGGCGGATGCTTACCCCTTTCAGACCGTTCATAATGCGTGTATGGTTTAAAATAAGACGAATAAAAAGAAAAAATCGAGCGGAGTTTTAGGATATGAATCAGGTATCTGAGTTTATGACACAGCTTTTAAAAAGCGAAATCGCAGAAGAAGAGCTTTGTTGTGAGAAAAAAATCGCATTAACCGATAAATTCCTTATAGATTTGCTCGTGTTGTCGCGAAAGCATCAGGTTGCCCATATCGTAGCTTCAGCTTTATCCAATAACGGTTATCTTGAAAAATCACCGCAGAAAGGTGAGTTTTTGAATGAAATTTACATGGCTGTATATGCTCAGGAAAAAATGAATGAGGTTTTCGAAGAAATTTCTTCAGCTTTTCAGCTGAATGAAATACCGTACATTCCTCTTAAAGGCCTGGTTATCCGTGGTTTGTATCCTCAGCCGTGGATGAGAACAAGTTGTGATATTGATATTCTCGTTAAAGAAAAAGATATTAACAGAGCCGAAAAAGTAATTATGTCTTTGGGAAGCTATAAAAAAACAGGTGAAAGTAAGCACGATGTGATTTTTAAATCAGAAAACGGAATCGTTCTTGAGCTTCACTATAAATTGCTCGGAAACAAGAAATCTCCGCTGTATGTCAAGGAGCTTTCAAAAGTATGGGAGATGGCAGAGCCTGACCCCGTAAATAAATTCCGTTTTAATCTGAGTGATGATATTTTTTATTATTATCACATTATGCATATGGCAAAGCATTTCAGAATAGGCGGTTGCGGTATTCGTCCGTTTATTGATCTTTGGCTGATTGAAAAAACAAACCGTGACTTTTCAGGTGCAAAGCGAATGCTTGAAAAAGGAAATATTGATATCTTTGCAGATAATGCCGTAAAACTCAGCAGGGTCTGGTTTTCGAATGAAAAACACAGCGGAACGACTGCTAAAATGCAGGATTTTATAATAGAGGCAGGGTCTTTTGGCTCTCATAAAACGAGGCTTATTGCAAACTCACAGCGGTCGGGAGGAAAATTGAAATTCATCTTTTCAAGGGTATTTGTTCCGTACAGCTATCTTAAAAGGGATTATCCGATTCTTGAAAAATGCCCGATTTTGACTCCTTGGTGCGAAATTTGCCGATTGTTTTCGTTTTTGTTCGGAAAAAAGAAGATTTTCAAAGATAAATATATAGAAAATCTGAACAAGGAAGCTAATGCTCCGACGGACAGTATGGAAAATCTTTTCTATGATTTAGGTTTAAAGTAAAAAATATAGTAATTAAGGATGATTATTGTGGAAAAGTTCAGTAAAAAAATATGGTTGGCAACTCCGACAATGCATGGCGAAGAGCTTGAATATATTACCGAAGCCTACGAAACTAACTGGATGTCTACAGTCGGTGCCAACATCAATGAGGTTGAGCGCATAGCCGCTGAAAAGGCTGGGAAGAAATATGCGGTCGGCCTTTCCTCTTGTACTGCGGCGCTTCATCTTACGGTCAAGGCGGCAGGTGAAAAGCTTTACGGCAGACCGGACATAAGCCACGGCGCGCTTGAAAATAAAAGAGTTTTTTGCTCTGATATGACTTTTGCCGCAACGCTCAATCCCGTAGTTTACGAAGGCGGAATTCCCGTTTTCATTGATACTGAGGAAGATTCTTGGAATATGGATCCCGTTGCTCTCGAAAAGGCTTTTGAGCTTTATCCTGATGTTAAACTCGTTGTTTACGCTGAGCTTTATGGCTTCCCGGGAAGAATAGACAAGATAAAAGAAATCTGCGAAAAACACGGTGCGCTCCTTATCGAGGATGCGGCAGAAGCAATGGGTGCAACGGTTGTCGGCAGGCAGTGCGGTTCTTTCGGTGACTATTCCGCAATCAGTTATAACGGAAATAAAATTATTACGGGTTCTGCAGGCGGATGCCTTCTTACTGATGATAAGGAGGTTGCAAACAAGGCAAGCAAATGGTCAACTCAGGCGAGAGAAAATGCTCCTTGGTATCAGCACGAAGAGGTCGGCTATAATTACCGTATGAGTAATGTTGTTGCGGGTGTTATCCGCGGTCAGTACAAGTATCTTGAAGAGCATATTGAGCGCAAAAAGGCGGTCTATGAGAGATATCGTGATGGCTTCAGAGACCTTCCTGTTAAAATGAACCCTATTGTAGACGAAACTGAGCCGAATTATTGGCTTTCGGCAATGATAATCGATAAAGAATATATGTGCCCGCAGGTGAGAGATGATTCCAAGGCGCTTTATGTTAAAGAAAAAGGCAAAACCTGCCCGACGGAAATTCTCGAAAAGCTTGCAAGCTATAATGCAGAGGGCAGACCGATATGGAAACCGATGCATATGCAGCCTATGTACCGTATGCACGAGTTTGTTACAAAAAGCGGTTCTTTAAGAGCTAAAACAAATGCTTATATCGAAGGCGGAATTTTTGATGTAAGTATGGATATATTCGAAAGAGGCTTATGTTTGCCCAGTGATATAAAAATGACAGCGGATGAGCAGAACGCAATTATTGAAATAATCAGAAGCTGCTTTGATTGAGGTTGTTGAGGTATGTACGAAAAGTTTTTTAAAAGGGTTATAGATTTTATTCTTTCTTTCCTGGCCCTTGCTGTGCTTTCGCCGGTTATGCTGGTTTTGATAATCGTCGGTGCGGTTGCAATGAAAGGCAATCCTTTCTTTACGCAGAAGCGGCCGGGAAAAATAAATAAAAAAACAGGTGAAGAAAAAATATTCAAGCTTATTAAATTCAGGACGATGAGCAATAAAAAAGACAAAAACGGAAATCTTTTGCCCGATGAACAGCGTTTAAACGGTTACGGCAGATTTCTTCGAAGCACATCGCTTGATGAGTTGCCTGAGCTATGGAATATTCTCAAAGGTGATATGTCCCTGGTCGGACCCAGACCCTTACTTATCAGCTACATACCGTATTATACACAAACTGAACGAATGAGGCATGATGTCAGACCGGGACTTACGGGTCTTGCTCAGGTAAACGGAAGGAATTTCGTAAGCTGGGATAACAGATTGGCTTATGATGTTCAATATGTTGAAAATATAACATTCTTTGTTGATGTTAAGATAATTTTTATGACTGCGTTCCAGTTTGTTAAAAAGCAGGATGTTGCAGTTGATACAAATAAAGTTGAACCAAATTTTGCTGCGGAAAGGCAAGCAAAAATGCAGGGTAGTCAAGAGGTACATTTATGAACATTTTAATTTTAAGTGCAGGAACAAGAAATAAAATTGTTCGATATTTTAAAGAAAAAGTTGGTGAAAACGGCAGGGTCATTGCAACGGATATGAGTGAGTTTGCTCCTGCTGTTTATGAAGCTGACAAGTTTTATCAGGTTCCTAAGATAACAACAGAAGGGTATATTGATACAATTCTTGATATTTGCAGGAAGGAAGAGATCAACGGTCTTTTTACTCTTATTGACCCTGAGCTCTCTTTGCTTGCTGAAAACAAGGAAAAGTTTGACGCTCTGGGAGTAACTGTTATCGGCTCATCGTACGAGCTTTGTGAGCGTGCATTTGATAAGATGAAAATGTTCAGATGGCTCAGCGATAACGGTTATAAGTGCGCACGGAGCTATACTGATAAGGAAAAGTTCTATGCGGATGTTGAAGCAGGACTGATTACATATCCCGTCTTTGTAAAGCCCATCTGCGGAAGTGCAAGTATTTCCATTGCCAAGGTTTGTGATAAGCAATCAATTGAAAATCTTTTTGACCACGATTCCGATCTTATGATTCAGGAATATCTCAACGGTCAGGAAATCGGCGCTGATGTTTATATTGATATGATAAGCGGTGAGGTCGTTTCGATTTTTACAAAGAAAAAGCTTCTTATGAGAGCGGGCGAAACGGATAAGGCTGTGTCTTTCAAGGATGATAAGCTTTTTGAACTTGTTCGCAGATTTGCTGAAGAAAGCGGTTGGCGCGGACAGATTGATATCGATATTTTTGATGTCGATGGTGAGTATTACATTTCAGAGGTCAATCCGCGTTTTGGCGGAGGATATCCACATGCTTATGAATGCGGATGCGACCATATAACGATGATTCTCAATAACATCGACGGCAAAGCGAACGAAAAGCAAATCGGCCGCTATGAAGATGATGTTTATATGATGAAATATATTGAACTCAGCATAAGACGCGGCGAAGATTGCGTAGCTGAGAAGCTTTGATTCAGTTTATTTTCTGAGTGCCGCAGACGAAAAGTCGCGGCGGAAACGGAGAGCCTATGAATGTTCTGCTTTTATCAATAGGAAACCTTAAAGATGTCCGTCAGCACGAGATCTATACTGATCTTCTGCGTGAATTCAGAGACCGTGGGCATTCCGTGTATGCAATCAGTACATATGAAAGAAGAGTAAACAAGGAAACCGAATTCAAAGAGGAGTTCGGAATCAAAATGCTCCGTGTGAAAATCGGAAACATAACCAAATGCGGAACGCTTGAAAAGGGTATATCTACCGTTACTCTTCAGTCAGAGTTTAAAAAGGCTATTAAAAAATATCTTTCGGATGTAGTTTTTGACCTTGTTCTCTATTCAACACCGCCGATAACCTTATGCAGTGTTGTTGAATATATTAAGAAGCGTGACGGAGCGCATACATATCTTATGCTTAAGGATATTTTCCCTCAGAACGCGCTTGATATTGGAATTCTTGCTGAGGGCGGAGTAAAGGGAGCGATTTATAAATATTTTAAAGCGAAAGAAAAGAAGCTTTACGAAATCTCAGATTCGATTGGATGTATGTCTCCTGCAAATGTTCAATATCTTCTTGAACATAACCCGGAACTGGATGCAAGCAAGGTTGGTCTTTGCCCTAATTGCATTGAGGTTCAGGATTTTGTTCTTAATAAAGAAGAGATTAATCTTATGAGAGATAAATACGGAATCCCGAAAGATAAGCGTGTTTTCGTTTACGGAGGAAATCTGGGCAAGCCTCAGAATGTTCCCTTTATAATCGAATGTCTCAAAACGCAGACAGAAAACAAGAAGGCGTATTTTCTTATCGTCGGTGACGGAGCTGAATACGGAACTCTTGAAAAGTTTTTCAAAGAGAATAAGTGCGATAATATGCGCCTTATGAAAACGATGCCGAAGGATGATTACGACAGAATGACGGCGGCTTGCGATATAGGATTGATTTTCCTTGACTATCGTTTTACGATTCCGAATTACCCGAGCAGAATGCTTGCGTATATGCAGACGGCGCTTCCTGTTCTTGCCTGTACGGATGAAGCAACTGATATTGCGCAGACGGTAACGGACGGCGGCTTCGGATGGTGGTGTCCCAGTAATTCTCCGAAGGTGTTTTCAGCACTCGTGGAAAAAATAATCGATGAACCGCTCGAAGAGAAAAAAGAAAAGAGCTTCAGCGTGTTAAAAGAACAGTTTGATGTTTCGAGAGCCTATGAGCTTATTATGGAAAGATACAACCGAAAGTGAGTATTATGAATAAGTTAAGAATTTTATTCTCGCAGTTGTTTATAATTTTGTTTGGAAAAAGAACTCGTCTTATCAGCGATGAGCTCTTTAACAGAGTTTTGTTTTTTCTCAGAACAGGGAGAAAAGCAAACCTGAAAAATCCTGAAACCTTCAACGAAAATGTCCTTGCAAGAAAAGTTTATTGCGATGAATATGCTCTTTCTTTTTATACCGATAAATACGAAGTACGAAAATATATTGAGGAAAAAATCGGCAAAGAGTATGTCGTTCCTGCACTTGGTTTGTGGAATTCGGTTGATGAAATTGATTTTTCAGCTTTGCCGCAAAGCTTTGTTTTAAAAGCTACTCACGGTTCAGGCTGGAATGTTGTTGTAAAGGATAAGTCTCGATTTGTCCCCGAAGCTGATTGTAAAAAGTTAAAGAAAGCGCTTAACTGCAATTATTATCATAAAAGCCGTGAAAAAAACTACAGAGACATTCAGCCTCGTATTCTTTGTGAAAAATATGTAAGCACAGAAAATGAAAAAGGACTTATTGATTTCAAGGTTTATTGTTTCAACGGAAAAGCAGGATTCTTTGAAGTCACTTATACGCTGAATGATAAAATACATCAGACTTTATTTTATCCGGACTTCAGTCTGGTCGGAATGAAAAACGGACGGGAAGAGGCTCAGATTGATTCAGTTGTCCGCGAGAAAAAGGATAAAATCATTTCTCTTGCTGAGATACTTGCTTCTGAGTTTGAATTCGTCAGGGTTGATTTTTACATAGCTGATGAAAATATATTTTTCTCTGAATTGACTTTTCATTCGGGCGGCGGTATAAGACCGATAAATCCTGAAAAGGTTGACAGAGATATGGGCAGTTTTTTTGAAAAGGGAGGTAAAGCATAATGAAGGTTTGTATATTGAGCCATTGCTTTTATCCTTCTAAGAAAAGAGGCGGCCCGACGGTAAGTATAACAAATATGGTGCAAAACCTTGCAGATAAATTCGATTTATCCGTTGTGACGATAATTTACGATAAGGATTCGGATAGGCCCTATGACAATGTTTCTGAAGGCAAAAACAGAATTTTTGATTCGGATGTATATTATCTCTCAGAAAACAATGCCGAAGCCTTTTATTCCGCGATTTCGCAGATTCAGCCGGATGTAATTTATGTCAGCAGCCTTTTCAGCCCTCAGTACAGTATTCCTGCTTTGAAATACACAAAAAAGAACAAGTCTGTCAGGCTTATAATCGCTCCGAGAGGGGAACTTATGCCTCTTGCGTTAAAGAGAAAAAGCGGTATAAAAAAACTGTTTCTTTGTGCGGTTAAGATGCTTAAAACAAAAAATACGGAGTTCCATGTCACTTCTGATGAAGAAGAGATGTACCTTAAAGAACACTTTAATAATAACCGCGTCTGGAAAATAAAAAATCTGCCGAGCAAGGTTTCGGCAGGTGACGGAAATCTTGAAAAATCAAGCGGAAGTCTAAAAATCGCAATGGTTGGAAGAATACATCCGATTAAAAATGTTGACTATGCAATTAATATCCTCGCGGGTCTTAAGGGCGATGTGACTCTTGATATATACGGCCCTGAGGAGGATCAAAAGTACACGGAGCTTTGCAAGGAAACGGCATCAAAGCTTCCCGAAAATATAAGAGTTAATTTTATGGGTCTTGTTGACCACGATTCTGTCGGCGCAGAGTTGAAAAAGCATCATATTTTCCTTTCGCCGACCCAAAGTGAGAATTACGGTCATTCTATTATCGAAAGCCTGCTCTGCGGTATACCGACGATTATCAGTACGGGAACACCATGGCGAAATCTTGAAGACAGCCTTGCGGGGTATGATATCGACCTTTCTGATAAAGAAATTTTTGTTGATGCTTTGCAGAAATTTGTTGATATGGACGATGAGGAGTATCGCAAATGGTCGTGCGGAGCAAGTGATTATATTAAAAACGGACTTGCAGTTGAAGAAACTGTAGGAAAGTATGTTGAAATGTTTGAAAAAAAGTGAGTGCTTTATGAAAATCCTTTATATCGGTACAGTCAGCGAAAACGGAGAATACGAAAAAATCCTCAAAGAGAGCCGCGTAAAAGCTTCGGCAGCGCCTCAGGCGTTCGAGACAGCATTCGTGAAGGGATTTATTGAAAACGGCGTTAAAAACGAGGATATTCAGTTTATATCCTGCCCGATGATAGCGTCGTATCCGGGAAGCAGAATGCTTTGTTGGGGAGCAAAAAGACAGACACTTTTTGATAAATATGATGTTACATGGGTTCCGACTGTTAATGTCCAAGGACTGAAAATGTTAACTCAGGGGATCGCGTCCAAAAAGCTCATCAAAAAATGGCTTAAAGAAAACGCTCAAACAAAAGAAAAATGTATATTGCTTTATTCTTTATATAAACCTGTTCTTAAAAATGTTCTTTCTCTTTGTGAAAAATATGATTGCAGATGCTTTTCCTTTGTTCCTGATTTGCCGAAGCATATGTATCTCAACAAAAGCGGGATAAGGGCGGTTCTTGCAAACAGTTATGTAAAAAAAGCTGTCGAAATTCAGGATAAGCTTGACGGTTATATTTATCTTACCGAAGCTATGAAGGATGAAATAGCTCCTGAAAAGCCGTATATCGTCATAGAAGGCGTTGCAGATGCTTCAAACTTAACTGATTCTCACGCTGAAAGAAAGAATAATGTGATTATGTATGCAGGAGCAATTTCTGCAAGATACGGTTTTCAAAATCTTATAGAAGCCTTTTCTTTGCTTGACGGAGATTATGAATTGCATATTTACGGCTACGGTGATTATGTCGCGGAGCTTGAAGAAAAAGCAAAAAATGATACGAGAGTAAAATATTTCGGCAGGAAGCCGCGAGCAGAAATTCTTGAAAAGGAAAAAGAAGCAGCACTTCTTGTTAATGTAAGAAATCCCGATGATGAGTTTACAAAATTCTCGTTCCCTTCAAAAACTATGGAATATATGCTTTCGGGGACACCACTTTTGACTTCCCGTCTTCCCGGAATACCTGAAGCATATTTTAAGCATTGTCTTTCAATAAAGGATAATGAGCCTGAAAATATAAGAGTAGCACTTGAATCGTTTTTTGCCTTGAACAAAAACGAGAGAGAAGCAATCGGTGAAGGCGCCCGTGAGTTTATAAAAAATGAAAAGAATCAAAAGGTTCAGGCAAAAAAAGTGTTGGACTTTTTAAAGGAATTTATCGAGTAAAAGTATAGCAGGAGGTTTCATCCGTGAGCAGATTAGCGAAACCTAAACTGAATACAGACCCTATCAATTTTTTTATCTGCGGATTGTTGATACTGACTTTGATTATGAAGCTTATGGAAAGCCTCAGCTTTTTACCTACGCAGTATGTAACATATGCTTTGTACGGTGTTTTGTGGCTATGTCTGGGCCTGCATGTTTTAAATAATTTTAATTCTGTTGTTTATATAACTTTGATAGTCGGCTCAATAACCTTGTTTCTGTGCACCATGGAATCGATGGTGTTTTCTGCAAACGACAAGTATATATGGGGCTTCGATGTTATGAGTCTGATAACATTTTTGCCGCATAATCTTTTTACTGCGATGATGTTTACAATTCCCGGTCTTCTTGTCAGAGATTATGATGATTTTGTTGATACCTTGCATTCCTTTGCGCGGATAGGCGTTGCGATTGGTGCTCTGGCATATGCGTCATATATGTTTTTCGGAAAAGAACTTTATTATGACGATATGAACTTTGCATACACGATGTGTATTATGGTTTGTACCCTGATTGCAACAAGTGAAAAAAGGGACTCCTGGTTTATTGCTGTCGGTTTTTTCTGCTTGTTTATCGCAGGAACGAGAGGTCCTCTTATCTGTACTATTGCGGCGATGGTTTTGAATGTTATCCTTAATTATAGGGGAAGAAAGACATTTGTTTTTATTTTCCTCGGTATTTTGGCAATAGTTCTTGTTCAAACGAATATACTGGCGACATTGCTCAATCTTCTCGCAAGTCTGCTTTCTTCAATCGGCATAACGAATCTTCGTATCATTGATTTCTATAACGAGGGCAATTTGGCTGATACGAGCGGACGAAATGACCTTCAGTATATTATTACGGATGCGATTTCACAAAGACCGCTCAGAGGTTACGGCGTAGGCTATGACAGAATGGTTCTTGACGGTTCATATGTCCACAATATTATTCTTGAAACGGTCGTATCGTTTGGTATTCTTTTTGGCGGTATTTTTCTTGCATCAATTGCAGTTGTGATAATTAGAAATCTTTTTTCGAGAAACAGAGCGCTAAAGATTATTGCATTCATATTTTTTACATCGATTATATTAAAAATGTTTTTCTCAACGAGTATTTTGAATTGCCGAGAGTTTTCGATGTTTCTCGGTCTTTGCATCGGCGGTATTCTAAAGGAAAGAAAAGACAGAAAATCAGAACGAATGATTCGGGCTGATTTCCGAAAATAAATTAAGAAGAGAGTTTTTATTTTGAAAAACACTTTAAAAAGAATTTTACTCAAAAGCAAATACGGTAAATTGAATGTAAAATTTGCAAAAAAAGCCGTTGTTGCGGCATCATCTTCTTTTGAAGGATGCAACAGAATCGGAAAAAACAGCCGTTTTTCGGGAAGTATGGGTTACGCATCTTATATTGGTGAGGATTGCGTAATTAATGCTAGGATTGGTAGATTCTGCAGTATAGCATCAGGTGTCAGAACTGTCAGAGGAAACCACCCTTCAAAAGATTGGGTGTCTACACATCCCGCCTTTTTTTCGCCGAATATGCAGTGCGGAATGACATATTCAGGTAAGCAGAAATTTGAAGAGTTTAAAGCTCCTATCGAAATTGGAAATGATGTATGGATAGGTGATTCTGCTCTTGTTATGGACGGTGTTAAAATAGGCGACGGAGCGATTATAGCAGCAGGAGCGATTGTAACAAAAGATGTACCGGACTACGCAATAGTCGGAGGAGTACCCGCAAAGTTGATAAGATACAGATTCAAAGAGGATGAAATTGATTATCTTCTTAATCTAAAATGGTGGGATAAACCGGAAAGCTGGATAAAAGAAAATGCAGAAGGCTTTTCGGATATCAGTAGTTTTGTAAAGCAGACGAAATAATTGTTAAATCAGTTGTTTGAATGGCAGAATGGAGATTGCAAATGAAGGTTTGTGATGTTGTTTTAAATTCGGTGTGGTATGACCCTCGCGTACGCAAGCAGATTGCAGAGTATTTAAGGCAGGATGTCGATGTTACTGTAGTCGGTATGAAGTGCCCACGCTACGATGAGGAAAAGATTGCTCTTGTTCCCTGCAAGACGATTATAGCTGAAATTGACAGCAGCTTTGACGGAAAACAAAAGGGTGTAATCCGAAAACTTAAAAGAGAAAGCCTGAAAACCAAGGCTGTCAGGGATGCAATTGTTGCAGAAAAGCCGGATGTAATTCATGCAAATGACCTTAATGCATTGATACCTGCCTATGAGGCCGCAAAAAAGCTTAGCTGTGTGCTTATATACGATTCGCATGAAATAAATGTAGAGAATTTTACGGGTCAGCGAAAAGCTGTTTTTGCACGATATATGCGTTATAAGGAAGCTAACCTCGTTAAAAAAGTTGATAAGATGGTTTGCGTCAGCAATGCTGCAGCGGAGTATTTCAAAGAAGAATATAATATCGAAAAACCGATGGTTGTTACAAACTGTTCTTTGAAGTCAGAACAGTATATTTCAGAAATTAAAAATCCGGGATTTGAAGTTCTTAATCACGGTCAGTTCTATGAAGGTCGCGGATACGATATTATGGCAGAGGCAATTCCGCTTCTCAAGGACTATCCTGAGGTTAAGCTTGCTGTCAGAGGATTCGGAAAGCTTGAAGAATCGCTTCGTGCCAGAGTTAATGAGCTTCAGGGAGAGAATTTTATTTTCTATCCAAAGGTTCTTGTTCAGGAGCTTATTCCCGAGGCATCAAAATCTATGGTTGGTGTTGCAATAACTGAGGCAATCTGCCTTAATTTCAAGCTCTCAGTTTCAAACAAGCTTTTTGAGTACGCATCAGCAGGTCTTCCGGTTATTATGTCTGATATTCCCGAACACAGATATCTTAATGATAAATATCAGTTCGGTATTATTATTCCGGAAAATACTCCTGAAGCTTTTGCCGAAGCTGTAATCAAGCTTTACACGGATAAACAGTTTTATGATAAATGCGCTGAAAACGCAAAGAAACTCTCAGATGAAGTTAACTGGGAAAACGAATTTAGTAAATTGATACATTTCGAAAGGAAATGTTGTCGAGGTAAATAATAATGGCAAAAAGTGAAGTTAAATGGGGCGCGTTGCTTTCGTATGTGCTCATAGGTCTAAATTCAATATACGGTCTTATAATAATGCCGTTTGTTCTCGGAGCGATTGGTGAAAGTGAGTACGGTGTATATAAAACCATTGGTGCGATGACAGCGACGATTTCTGTTATGGAGCTCGGTCTTGGCGGCACTATGCAGAAGTATATTGCTCAGTTCCGCGCTCAAAAGGAAGACAAAAAAGCATACAATTATTCGGCTATGTGTATAATTCAGGCTGTGGTTATGGCTTTGGCAATGGCTGTTGTCGGGTTATGTCTCTTCTTCACTTTGGAACCTGTTTATGGAAATACCTTCACGGCGAAGGAAATGTTCAGAGCAAAACAGGTTTATATTGTTCTTGTTTGCTATGTGGTTTTTCATATCTTTGAAAATGTTCTTTTCGGAATAATTTCAGGATACAATCGTTTTATCTTTACCAACAGTGTTAAGCTCGCAACGCTCATTTCAAAAATACTTATCTATCTTATAATACTTCCGATATTTAAGAATTCGCTTGCAATCGTTATGACGATGCTTGCTCTTGAATTCGTGATAATTGCGGCAGAATGCGTTTATATAAAATTTGTTTTAAAGCATAAAGTAAAGCTTTATTCGTGGGATAGGGCGATATTTAAAGAAACTTTTATGTATACGATTTTGTTGTTTGTTCAGTCAATTATAATTCAGTTCAACGGCAATGTTGATAATATGGTTATTGGCGCTGTTATAGGTACATCGGCTGTTACAGTTTATTCATTTGCAATTCAGATTTTCAATATGTACGAGCAATGTGCAACATCTGTTTCAGGTGTCATTTTGCCGAGCGTAACAAAGGTTGTTTTCAGCGGAGCGAAGCCGAAAGATCTTGAAAATCTTGTTGTTAAATACGGCAGGGCGCAGTGGACAATACTGGGTGCGGCTCTTGGTGGGTTTATATGCCTTGGAAAAGAGTTTTTCTCTCTTTGGTTAGGTAGAGGCTTTGAGGATTGCTACTATCTTGCTCTTATTCTTATGGTGCCTGTAACATTTCCGCTTATAGTTAATACCTGTCTGGCAATTCTGAAAGCGAGGAATCTTTTGCTTTTCAGAACGATAGCTCTTGCATATTCGGCTGTTATCAATGTGATTTTTACAATCATAGGAACAAAGTTGTGGGGCTTTTATGCCGCTGCCGTGGGTACTGCATTGAGTACGGTTATAGGCAGTGTTTTGTCTCTTAATATTTATTATCAGATAAAGCTAAAAATGAATATGCTCAGAGTGTATTTCCGAATTATGCACAAGATTGTCCTTTGTATAGCGATTCCGACTGTTGTATGTTTCTTAATCAACCCGTGTTTTAATGGCTCGTGGTTAGCCTTTATTGTGAAGGCATTTATTTTTGTTGCAATTTACGGAGTGCTTATGATTCTGTTTGGACTTAACGAAAACGAGAAACCGAAGTTTTTGAGGAGGAAGCGTGTATGAAGATAGGTATTCTTACTTTCCATCAAAGCGTAAACAACGGCGCAGTTATGCAGGCTTATTCTCTCTCAAAAAGATTAAAAAAAGAATATCCAGAAGCTGAGGTCGAGATAATTGATTATCGCCGCGAAAGTGTTGATAATTCTTATGCGTTTTCGTTAGCCGGATATCTTAAAGCTCCTTCATTTAAAATTTTCGCTAAAAAAGCTTTTGTTTTGATGGGCGATCCTATGCGTTTGAAACGCCTTAAAATAAGAACAAAGGTTTTTGAGGCATGTATCGAAAAGCTTCCACTTTCTAAGAAAACCATAATAAGTGACACAACGGATGAACTCTATGAATTTATTGAAAATAATTATGATATTCTTGTTGTCGGTAGCGATGCTGTCTGGAATTATGTGACCAGAGGATTTCCAAATGCATATTTTCCTAAAGCTGATTTAAAAGTGAAAAAATTAAGCTATGCGGCAAGCTGTTACGGCATGGATTATCTGAAATTTTCTGACGAAGAAAAGAACGAGGTAAGCAAAGTCTTTTCAGGTTTTGATTTTATCGGTGTCAGAGATACAGCTACGGAAAATTTTGTCAAGTGGACCGGTTGCGAAAACGAACCGTTCCATACTTGCGACCCGACTGTTTTTCTCAATGTAGATGATCTTCCCGTTGATGTTTCAGTTATCGAGAAAAAACTCAGCCGGAGAGGTTTTAATTTCAGTAAGCCTTCAATAGGTATTATGGGTCCTGACGAAATGGTGTCTATGGTAAGAAAGCTCTACGGCAGTAAATATCAGCTCGTTTCACTTTATAATTATATCAAAGGTGCGGATGTCAATCTTTATGACCTTGAACCTTATGAATGGGCATATGTGTTCAGATATTTTAAACTGACTTTTGCAACTTTTTTCCACGGAACGCTCTTGTCGCTCAGAAACGGTGTACCTCTTATTTGTATTGATCTTAATACCGAATTCGGAAAAAAGCATACGCCAAAAACTCTTGATGTTTTAAAGCGCGTTGGTTTTGAAGACTGGTATTTTAATACAGACTACAGGTCAAAAAATTTCGATGAAATAAAAGCCAAGGCAGATGAATTGTTATCAGGTGATTATCACAATGCTATCATAGCGGCTATGGATAAAGAAGCCGAATCTTTTGAAGTTTTCAATAATGCATTGAAAGCTATTGCAGGAAAGGATGAGCAAAATGGTTAATGTAATAGGACTTGGGTATATTGGACTTCCGACAGCTTTGATGCTTGCATCTCACGGCGTTGAGATTATCGGAACAGATTATAACGAAGAGCTTGTAGCGACTCTTAATGCAGGAAGAACTACATTTAAAGAAAAGGGTCTCGATGAGCTTTTTAACGATGCTCTTAATGCGGGAATTAAGTTTTCAACCGAATATCAGGTGACCGATACATATATTGTTTCAGTTCCGACCCCTTATGATAAGTTTTCAAAGAAGGTAGATCCGTGTTATCTTATTTCTGCAGTTAAGAGTGTTATGGCAGTTTGTCCCAAGGGTGCAACGGTCGTAATCGAATCAACGGTTTCACCCGGAACAATTGATAAATATATCAGACCTGTTATTGAGGAAAATAACTTTGTTATAGGTCAGGATATCAATCTCGTACACGCTCCGGAAAGAATTATTCCCGGTAATATGGTATACGAGCTTCTTCATAATGATCGAACCATCGGTGCTGACGATAAAGCGATAGGTGAGATGGTCAAAAAAATGTATGCAACCTTCTGCCGGGGTGAAATCGTCGTTACGGATATCCGCACTGCTGAAATGACGAAGGTTGTTGAAAATACCTTCCGAGCAGTAAATATTGCATTTGCTAACGAGCTTGCAAAAATCTGCCGTCACGATAATATGGATGTTTATGAGATTATCAAAATCTGCAATATGCATCCTCGTGTAAACATTCTTCAGCCAGGTCCCGGTGTGGGCGGTCACTGCATCTCAGTTGATCCGTGGTTCCTTGTCGGCGATTATCCCAGCCTCGCAAAGGTTATTGATGAATCAATGAAAACAAATGACGGAATGCCTGATTTCGTGCTTAATCGCATATATGAAATTATGAAAGAAAACGGTCTGAAAGATGTTTCCCGTGTAGGACTTTACGGTCTTACTTATAAAGAGAATGTTGACGATATGAGAGAGTCTCCGACGCTTCAGCTTCTCGAAAGCCAGGCTCGTCATCTTGCAGCTCCGCTTAAGGTTTATGATCCGTTTATTACGGATGATGTTGTTGAAAATCAGTATCATAGCCTTGATAGCTTCCTTGAAGATACGGATTTCGTTGTTATTATGGTCAAGCATAATGAAATTAAGGAAAATATGGATAAACTCAGCGGTAAGATTATTCTTGATTGCCATAATATCTGCGATTTGCCGGGAGTTTATCATATCTGATCTCCCTGAACACTAAGAGAGGTAAAGGACGAATATGAAAAAAGTTATGCTCGTTTTCGGAACAAGACCCGAGGCGATTAAAATGTGCCCTCTTGTAAACGAACTAACATCGAGAAAAAATATAAAAACGGTTGTGTGCGTAACGGGTCAGCATCGTCAGATGCTTGACCAGGTGCTTGATGCGTTTGGCGTTGTACCTGATTATGACCTTTCGATTATGAAAGCGGGTCAGACTCTTTTTGATATTACGACGAATATTCTAAACCGAATCGGCGATGTTCTCGACGAAGTCAAACCGGATGTTGTTCTTGTCCACGGCGATACATCAACAACATTTGTAACAGCCCTTGCTTGCTTTTATAAGCAGATTCCCGTTGGCCATGTTGAGGCAGGACTTCGTACATACAATATCTATTCTCCGTATCCGGAAGAGTTTAACCGTCAGGCGGTAGGAATCGTTGCAAAGTATAATTTTTCTCCGACTGAGCTTTCAAAGCAGAATCTTCTCAATGAGGGAAAAGATTCCTCGACAATTTTTGTTACCGGAAACACAGCAATCGATGCTCTAAAAACAACTGTCAGAGATGATTATAACCATCCTGAACTTGATTGGGCAAAGGACAGTCGTCTTATAATTATCACGGCGCACAGAAGAGAAAATCTCGGCGAGCCGATGCACCATATGTTCCGTGCTATCCGTAGAATTATGGATGAGCATCCCGATGTTAAGGCTGTTTATCCTATTCATATGAATCCCGTTGTTCGTGCTGCGGCGGATAAAGAGCTTGGCGGATGCGACAGAATTCACATTATCGAACCTCTCGAAGTTCTTGATTTTCATAATTTCCTCGCAAGAAGCTACCTTATTCTGACGGACAGCGGCGGAATTCAGGAAGAAGCGCCGTCTCTGGGTAAGCCCGTCCTAGTTATGAGAGATACGACTGAGCGTCCTGAAGGTATCAAGGCGGGAACGCTGAAGCTTGTCGGTACTGATGAGGAAGTTATATATAAAAACTTCAAAGAGCTTCTTGAAAACAAAGAAGCGTATGATGCAATGTCGCGCGCAAGTAACCCTTACGGTGACGGTTTTGCTTGTAAGAGAATTGCAGATATATTGGAGGCTGAATGATTATGTCATTATATAATTCAATTATCAATAAAGAAGAAAAAATATCTCTTGTCGGTCTTGGCTATGTAGGTATGCCGATTGCAGTTGCATTTGCAAAAAAAGGTGTCGATGTTATCGGCTTTGACCTCAGTGAGACTAAAATAGAGCTTTACAAAAACGGCAAGGACCCAACAAAAGAAGTTGGCGACGAAGCAATTAAAAACACAACGGTTTATTTTACTTGCGATGAAAAGGATTTGCAGAAAGCAAAGTTTCATATAGTTGCCGTTCCTACACCGGTAAATACTGATCATACTCCGGACCTTACTCCTGTTATAAGTGCGAGCGAAATTGTCGGTCGTAATCTCGTTAAAGGTTCAATCGTCGTATACGAATCAACCGTTTACCCCGGCGTAACTGAGGATGTTTGCATACCTATTCTTGAAAAAGAGTCGGGTCTTAAATGCGGCGTTGATTTTAAAGTAGGCTATTCTCCCGAAAGAATCAACCCCGGCGATAAGGTGCATAGACTTGAAAACATCCGAAAGATTGTTTCAGGTATGGATGCTGAGTCTCTTGAGGAAATCAAAAATATTTACGATCTCGTTATTGAGGTTGGTACATACCCCATTTCAAATATTAAAACTGCTGAAGCCGTTAAAGTGGTTGAAAACAGCCAAAGAGATATCAACATTGCTTTTATGAACGAGCTTGCAATGGTGTTTGACCGAATGGGAATCGATACCAACGAGGTAGTTGACGGAATGAATACAAAATGGAATGCTCTCGGATTCCGACCGGGTCTTGTCGGTGGTCATTGCATCGGTGTTGACCCGTATTACTTCACTTATCAGGCAGAAAAGCTGGGCTATCACAGCCAGATTATCCTTAACGGTCGAATTGTTAATGATGGTATGGGCAAATTTGTAGCCGATGCCGCAATTAAGAATATGATTGCAGTCGGTCAGGCTCCTAAGAAGTCTAAAGTCGTAATTCTCGGTCTTACCTTCAAAGAAAACTGCCCCGATACCAGAAACAGCAAGGTTGAGGATATTATCAAACGCCTTAATGAGTATGGCGTTGAGCCGATTGTTTCGGATCCGTGGGCAAGTGAGAGGGATGCAATGAATGAATATGGAGTTACTCTTACTCCATTTGAGGATATAAAAGATGCAGATTGCGTTATTGTTGCTGTTGCACATAACGAGTTTAAAACGCTCGGACTCACTGAGATAAAGGCTCTTTTCAGAGAGTGTCCTGATTCTGAGAAGGTTCTTGTTGATGTTAAAGGGATTTATGATATTTCTGAATTCAGCGCAAGCGGAATGAAATACTGGAGGTTGTAATTATGTCACTTTTCAAAGATAAAACATTGCTTATTACAGGCGGTACAGGTTCATTCGGCAACGCTGTTCTTAACCGTTTTCTTCGTACTGATATAGGAGAAATCCGCGTTTTTTCCCGCGATGAGAAAAAGCAGGACGATATGCGCCACGAGTTTCAGGCAAAGATGCCTGATGTTGCAGATAAGATAAAATTCTATATCGGCGATATCCGTGACCTTGCATCTGTTAAAAATGCGATGCACGGTGTTGATTATATCTTCCATGCGGCGGCTCTCAAGCAGGTTCCGTCCTGCGAATTTTTTCCGATCGAGGCAGTTAAGACGAATGTTCTCGGAACAGAAAATGTGCTTATAGCTGCTATTGAAGCGGGAGTAGAAAATGTTGTTTGCCTTTCAACGGACAAAGCGGCATATCCCGTAAATGCTATGGGTACTTCAAAAGCTATGATGGAAAAAGTAATTGTTGCCAAAGCACGAACAACTTCGAAAACAAAAATCTGCTGTACGCGTTACGGAAATGTTATGTGCTCCAGAGGTTCTGTAATACCATTGTGGATTGATCAGATCAGAAACGGTAATCCGATTACATTAACCGACCCTCGTATGACACGATTTATAATGTCTCTTGAGGAAGCTGTTGACCTTGTTCTTTTTGCATTTGAACACGGTGAACCGGGCGATATTCTTGTTCAAAAAGCACCTGCCTGTACTATTCAGACTCAGGCAGAAGCTGTATGCGAGCTTTTCGGAGGAGACAAGGAAAATATTAAAATTATCGGTATCCGTCACGGCGAAAAAATGTATGAAACTCTTCTTACGAACGAGGAATGTGCCGTCGCTGTTGATATGGGTGATTTTTACAGAGTTCCCTGCGATAAGAGAGGACTTAATTATGATAAATACTTCAGTGAGGGCGATGCCTCGCGCAATGTTCTTACTGAGTTTGATTCAAATAATACACAGCTTCTTACGGTTGAGGAGACAAAGGCTAAGATAGCCGCTCTTGATTATATCAAAAACGAGCTTGCCAAGGAGGCAAAGTGAGTATGAATGTACTTGTAACGGGCGCGCAGGGGTTTGTTGGTAAAAACCTTTGCGCAAGTCTCAAAAATATTCGTGACGGAAAAGACAGAACCCGTCAGGGAATTAAGATTGAAGAAATATTCGAATACGATGTTAATACAAAACCCGAGCTTCTCGATGAGTATTGCCGCAAGGCAGATTTTGTCTTCAACCTTGCAGGCGTTAACCGTCCGCAGAATCCCGAAGAGTTTATGTTGGGAAACTTCGGCTTTGCGTCAAAGCTTCTTGATACTCTTAAAAAGTATAATAATGCGTGCCCCGTTATGATTTCATCATCAATTCAGGCGACCTGCATCGGACGGTACGACGGTGAATACGGTCGAAGCAAAAAAGCAGGTGAGGAGCTTGTCTTCAATTATGCTGAGGAAACGGGTGCGAAGGTTTTTGTTTACCGTTTTCCTAATCTTTTCGGCAAATGGTGCAGACCGAATTATAACAGCGCTGTTGCAACATTCTGCAACAATATTGCTAATGACCTTCCGATAACCGTAAGCGACAGAAATGTTCAGCTTGAGCTTCTTTATATTGATGATTTGGTTAATGAAATGCTTGATGCTCTTGAAAATAAGGAGCATCACTGTGATTTTGACGGAATAAATACGGTTTTGGCTGATAACGGAAGATATTGCGCTGTTCCCGTTACGCACAAGGTTACTCTCGGCGAAATTGTAGATTTGCTTGAGGCTTTTAATAATCAGTCGAAAAATCTTGTTATGCCCGAGATTCCTGATAATTCATTTTCAAAGAAGCTTTACAGTACATTCTTGTCTTATCTTCCGAAAGAAAAGGTTGCATTTCCGCTTAAAATGAATGTTGACGACAGAGGCAGCTTTACGGAGCTTCTTAAGACTGAAAAATGCGGTCAATTCTCCGTTAATATATCGAAACCGGGAATAACGAAAGGTCAGCACTGGCACCATTCAAAATGGGAATTTTTCATTGTTGTCAGCGGTCACGGCCTTATTCAGGAAAGAAAAATTGGTACTGATGAGGTTATAAGCTTTGATGTCAGCGGTGATAAAATCGAAGCAATACATATGCTTCCGGGTTATACGCATAATATAATCAATCTTTCAGAAACAGAAAATCTTGTTACGGTTATGTGGGCAAACGAGCAGTTTGATCCTAATCATCCCGATACATTTTTCGAAATCGTTGAATAATCAGCTTGATGAAAGGGTTTATTTATGGATATTAAACTTGATTACAGTGATGTTAAATTTAAAAATAACGGTAAGCTTAAGCTTCTTATAATCGTAGGAACGAGACCCGAAATCATTCGTCTTGCGTCGGTTATAAATAAATGTCGCAAATATTTTGATACCGTCCTTGCACATACGGGACAGAATTATGATTACAACCTCAACGGGGTTTTCTTCAGAGACCTGAAGCTTGCAGACCCCGAGGTATATATGGATGCTGTAGGCGATGATCTTGGTGCAACGGTGGGCAATATTATAAATTGTTCGTACAAGCTTATGGCAGAGATAAAGCCTGATGCTCTTCTTATTCTTGGAGACACCAACTCTTGCCTCTCTGCAATTGCCGCAAAGAGGCTTCATATTCCGATTTTCCATATGGAGGCAGGAAACAGATGTAAGGATGAGTGTCTGCCGGAGGAGACTAATCGCAGAATTGTTGACATTATTTCCGATGTAAACCTTGCTTACAGTGAGCACGCAAGAAAGTATCTCCACGAGTGCGGACTTCCAAAGGAAAGAACATATGTTACGGGGTCTCCTATGGCAGAGGTGCTTCATCAGAACCTCGCAGAGATCGAAGCGAGTGATGTTCTTGAGCGTCTCGGTCTTGAGGAGAAGAAATATATCCTCCTTTCTGCCCACAGAGAAGAGAATATTGATACTGAAAAGAATTTCCTCAGCTTGTTTACAGCAATAAATAAATTAGCTGAAAAATACGATATGCCGATTCTTTATTCTTGCCATCCGCGCAGTCGTAATCGCCTTGAAAAAAGCGGTTTTGTGCTTGATAAGAGAGTTATAAGAAACGAACCCCTTGGCTTCCATGATTATAACAAGCTGCAGATGAACGCCTATGCTGTTGTTTCAGACAGCGGTACTCTTCCGGAAGAGTCAAGCTTCTTTACTAGCATCGGCAAGCCTTTCCCTGCAGTATGTATAAGAACATCCACGGAGCGCCCTGAGGCTCTTGACAAGGCTTGCTTTGTGCTTGCAGGAATAGATGAAAACAGCTTGCTGCAGGCAGTAACAACTGCGGTTGATATGAACGACAACGGCGATATAGGAATTCCTGTCCCTGACTATATTGAAGAGAATGTCAGCACAAAGGTAGTTAAAATCATTCAGTCTTATACGGGCGTTGTCAATAAAATGGTATGGAGAAAATTTTGATTTCTTTGTATTCGGTTAAGGTGAATTTTTGTTATGATGGTTGTAGCAGAACATTTTGAAAAAATATATAAAAAAGCTCCGCAGCGCGTTGCCTTTACCCCGTACCGTATTTGTCCGATAGGTGCACACAGCGATCACCAGCTTGGTAAGATAACGGGAATTGCAATTAATAAGGGTATTCATATCGCTTACGGTCCGAAGGAAAATGGTGTTATTGAGATTCAGTCTCTTCAGTTTGAAAAACGCGCGCAGTGGCATGTTCAGGCAACTCCTGCGCAGAAGCAGGGTGATTGGGCAGATCATTTGCGCGGAGCAACAATAGCCCTCGATGAGCGTTATCCGCTTCGCCGAGGCTTGTGTGCGGTTATTAACGGTGAATTACCTATCGGAGGACTTTCTTCTTCTGCCGCTGTTATTATCACCTTTTTATCTGCTCTTTGTGCAATCAACGGGATAACACTCAGTCCCACGGAGCTTATTACGATTTCGCAGGAAGCCGAGAATAAATATGTAGGCGTTTCTTGCGGTAAGCTTGACCAGTCCTGCGAGGTCTATTGCAAAAAAAATCATCTTTTATATATGGATTTGAAGGATGATACCTATGAGCTTATTCCGCAGAGTCCCGATATGAAACCTTATAAAATAGCTGTTTTCTTCAGCGGAATTGAGAGAAGTCTGGCAGGCTCAGCCTTCAATATGAGGGTCGATGAATGCCGCAGTGCGGCTTATGCTTTGAAGGCTTATGCAGGATTGGATTATGGCAAGTTTGAAGAAACAAATCTGCGTGATGTGCCTTATGAGGTATATCAAAAGTATAAAGATAAGCTTCCTGATAACTGGCGCAAAAGAGCTGAGCATTGGTATACGGAGTTTTTCAGAGTTCAGCAGGGAGCAGAAGCTTGGCGCAGGGGAGATATTGAAGAATTCGGAAGACTTTCTTTTGAAAGCGGATTGTCTTCAATTGAAAACTGGGAAACAGGTTCCCCTGAACTGAAAACCTTATATGAAATTATGACACGAACAAAAGGAATATACGGCGGCAGATTCTCAGGAGCAGGCTTCAAGGGTTGCTGTATGGCTTTGATTGACCCTGAATATGAGGATTCGATTGTCGAAAATGTGACAAAAGAATACCTGAAGGTTTTTCCTGAACTTGAAGGCAAATATTCATACCATATATGCGAAAGTGCAGACGGTATAAATCTAGTCTGATGAGGTGCGTTTATGAAATGTCTTATTCTTGCTGCAGGATATGCAACAAGGCTTTATCCTTTAACTGAAAATTTCCCGAAACCTCTTCTTACAGTCGGAGAAAAGACTATCCTTGACTGGCTGGTTGATGACATTGACGAAGCCGGTTTTGTTGACGAATATATCGTTATTTCAAACCATAAATATGCGCATCATTTTAATGAATGGGCTAAAACTAAAAAACAAAAGGTAACAGTTGTTGATGACGGAACATCCTCTAATGAAACCCGTCTCGGCGCGGTAAAAGACATTGCATTTGCGATTGAAGCTTTGGCGCTTGACGATGATATGCTTGTAATAGCAGGGGATAATGTTCTTGATTTCAGCCTGACGAAATTTATCAGCTATGCAAGGCAGAAAAATGCTTCGTGTGTTATGCGTTATTATGAACCCGAGTTCAGCAAACTTCTTAAGTGCGGTGTTGTTACGGTAGATGTGGATGACAGGATTTCTGAAATGACTGAAAAATCACCGACTCCTGCAACACATTGGTGTTGCCCTCCGTTCTATTATTACACTAAAGAGGATGCAAGGCTTGTGCCTGCCGGAATTGAGCAGGGTTGCGGAACGGATGCACCCGGTAGCTTTATTGCTTGGCTTTGCACTCAGACTCAGGTCTATGCAATGGAAATGCCCGGCAAAAGATACGATATAGGTAATCTTGAAAGCTACGAAAAGGTGCAAAAGGAATATATCGGTATAAACAGTTGATTTAAAAACTATTAAATTCCGATAAAAATTTTTATAAAAGTATTGTATTTATTGTGCAGTTATTGTAAAATAACAACATATCGTAATATTAAAGAAGAGGTGATTTGAATGCTTGATAATAAGAGCGTAATCAAAATCAAAACCAATAGTAACAATCTTTTGCTTCGTGTAATGGAAGGTCATTTTGTTTCAAACCATTCACACAGCAATTATTATATTGATGTTGCTGCGCAGAAATCCCGTCTTTCGGAGGCTAAGGCAGTAGCAAAGGAACTTTGCAGAAATTACAGCTACAGTACGCAGATTATTGATACGATTCTTTGCCTTGACGGTACAGAAGTTATCGGTACCTGCCTTGCCGATGAGCTTACGGCAAACAATTTTATGAATATCAACGCTCATCAGACGATTTATGTTGTTACCCCCGAAATGACGGGCGCATCTCAGCTTATTTTCAGAGATAACTATGCACCGATGATAAAGGGTAAGCATGTTCTTGTTCTTGCTGTTTCTGTCGCAACGGGTTATACCGCTAACTCTGCGATTGAAGCAATTAAGTATTACGGTGGCGAGGTTGTTGGTATTGCTTCAATTTTCGCAACGAAAAAGGAGTGCGGTGGATATCCGGTTAATTCTGTTTTTGACCCTAACGATATTCCTGGTTATTTCACTGTTCCGGCACACGAGTGTCCTCTTTGTAAGCAGAAGCAGAAAATTGATGCTCTGATAAACAATTTCGGATTCTCAAAGCTTTAATAATAAAAACAGTCACGAAAGTGGCTGTTTTTTATAGGAGGAAATAGTTTTATGTTAAAGGTTGGACTTGTCGGCGTCGGCGGAATAAGCGGCGCTCATATCCCTGTTTGGGAAGAGATGGAAAATGCTGAGCTCGTTGCTTTATGTGATATCCGTCCGGAAAGAATGGAAAAATATAAAGAAAAAAGATGTTATCTCAGCTTTGATGAAATGCTTGAAAAAGAGGAGCTTGATATCCTTGATATCTGCCTTCCTACATACCTTCACGCAGATTTCGCTGTAAAAGCTATGGAAAAAGGTATAAATGTAATAACAGAGAAGCCGATTTCTCTTAAAAACGAGGATGTTGAGAGAGTTTATTCGGCAGCTAAGAAGAATAATGTCAAATTTATGGTAGCTCATGTGCTTCGTTTTTGGCCTGAATATGAGCTTCTTAAGGAAATTTACGATACAAAAAAATACGGCAGACTTCTTTCCGGTACTATGATTCGTCTTGGCGGTTATCCAAAGTGGAGCTGGGACGGTTGGATGATGGACGAAAAAAGGAGCGGAATGGTTCCGTTTGATCTTCATATCCACGATCTTGATTTTATGGTTTATGCATTCGGATTGCCGAAGGTGAAATATCAGTACCGCTCAAAGCTGGCAAATCAGGATTACATCAGTCTTGTTTATGATTTCGGAGATTTCTCAATCAACTCTGAGGCTTCCTGGTATGCTGCAAGTTATCCGTTTACTGCAGAGTTCAGATTCCAATTTGAAGATGCTGTTGTTGCGAGTGAAAACGGAAAAATGATAATTCATCTCAGGAATGACGAGAAAATCGATCTTTCTGTTGAGGCGGACGGAGATACGGGAAATATCAACCTCCCAAAAAGCAACGCATATGCAAACGAAATTCAGTATTTTGCAGATTGTGTTGAGAACAATAAACCTGTCGAGAAGTTTAAGCAGGAAGAGCTTGAATGTGTTCTTGAAATTCTTAATAATCTTTGATAAAAAATCACCGTAGACGGTTGCGTCTACGGTGATACTTTTATGTTGTTTTTAGAAGCAGGAGGTGAGCATTGTCAAGGACATAAGGTAGTATGGTGAGTATGCGTCGTCCTCAATATAGACAATTTTCCAACTGCCGTTTACATAGCCGAGTACGGCGATTTGATTAACTGTCTCTGTTTTATATGTTCCTGAGAAAGTTACGGAACATTCAACTTCAGCAAAGTATTCAGCACTAACATTCATTCCGTTGGGGTCGATGTATTCAGAATAATTTTCACTGATTTCGTTTTTTGTGAGGCTGATATATTCAGCACCCTCTTCTGCTGTAATGAATCTGGAAGAAAAGTCACTGCAGCTTATGGTGAAATTATTGCCGTATGTTTCTTCGAATATACTTCTGAAATCATCAGGCTCAGAGAACCAATAATCGAGGAAGGTTTCGGAGTTGTTGATTTTAAGCCCTGTTTCAGAGGAAATATAGTTATACGCCGCGCTTATGCTGTTTGAACCGCTGATCTCAAGTGCAAGAGAGTCAACTCCGGCAGAAATGTAACTCCAATCTAAAATTTCATAGGAATTTACTTTCTTTACATCGGATTCAATAACATAATCATAAAGAACAGAGACGATATCTTCAGCGCCGTCGAGCGAAGGCTTCTGCGAAGTTTGCGTTATCGGAGTTTGTTCTGAAGGTGTATCGGGAGAAGGTGAGTTCCCGCTGTCTTTACTGTAAAAAACAATAAAAATACAAATTGCAATAGCAACAATTGCCGCAATGCCGATAATTACGAACGGCGTTGTATTCTTCTTTTTCTTCTTTGCCGTTGTAATGCTTGTACCGCCGTGAGGGATGTATGGTATACTGCGGTCAATCGGTGTCGGTGTTGGTGGTGTAGGTGGTGTTGGCGGTGTTGGTGTCGGATAAGGCGTCGGATTAACGGATGAACCGGATGTGCCTTTCTTTTGCGCCGACGAAGTCTGACTACTACCTGCGGAGGTGCCTGTGTTGCCTTGTGAATTGTTTTTGTTCTTATGTAAAGAATCTACTGAAACGGTTTTGTCAAGACTTGGGTCTGAAGATGGGACTTTTGAAGAAGATGAGCTTCGACGGTTCTGCAGAGCATTTGTCAGAGCAGTGATAAGCTCATCCATACTCTTGTATCTGTCTTTTTGGAAAACTGACATACCTTTAAGAAGGACTTCTTCAACAGCGGGACTTATTTTGATTCCGTAGGAAGAAGGCTTTTTAAGCTCGTCAGAAAAAACTCTCTGGGTTGCGTCATCAGGGGTAACACCCGTAATGCACTTATATATCGTAGCACAAACGGCATAGACATCAGTCCAGGGACCCTGAACTCCTTTGCTTCTGTACTGCTCTTCAGGAGCGTAGCCGGGCTTGAGCATAACTGAAATACTGCGGTTTATCTGAGTATTCATTTCTCTTGCAGCACCGAAATCCAGAAGCTTGACGCCGTCGGGAGTCAGACGGATATTATCGGGGCTGATATCGCGGTGGATAAGACCCTGCTGATGAATTTTTCCGAGGGTGCGCATAACAGGGGTAAGCACCTGAATTGCTTTTTCAACGGGCATATTACCGTTTGTTCGCTGAAATTCTCTCAGATCCTGGCCGTCAAGATATTCCATAATGATATATGCCGTATTGTTTGTTTCAAAAAAGTCACGGACTTCAACTATACTCTTTTCTTTTGAAAATTTTGCAAGAGTTCTTGCTTCCTGAAGGAATTTATCGCGGAATCTCAGGAAAACCTCCTGTTTATCGTCCGATGCACTGCAACTGACGACGGAAGAAAAGGTATTGTTACGGGTAGCCAGACCGTTAGGATAATACTCCTTAACAGCTACCTTCATATTAAGCTTTGTATCAAGTCCGATATAGGTGATTCCGAAACCGCCTTCACCTAAGACTTTACCGATGCGATATCTGTTTACGAGCAAAGTTCCGGGAATAAGGCGATGAGGTGGAACGACCTTTGATGTCTCTTTTAAACATTTAGGGCAAACATCACCGGTACCGCTTGGCTCGAAACAATATTTACAATAATTCATCTTTTCACCGCTTACTGTTTTTTACTTCTTATAAATACGGGGTGCTGTAATAAGGCCCGAATCTTTTAACATATAGCCGTATGTCCAGTCCTCATCCTCAGTATACCAACCGTCAGGACCGAACCAACGGCGTTTGCCGTCGCACATATGAAGAGTACCGAAGGTGTTGATTCTGCTCAGTGAAACAACAAGGTCGAGCGTATGTTCACCTTCAGAAAGCTTACCAAGCTCAACTGAATACGGTGAGAGTGAAAGGTTTGCAACTCTCTTGCCGTCAAGCTCAGCACAAACGCAGGGAGCTTTGAAAAGACCGAGACAAAGCTTCGTGTTGTTGCCGCCGTTAATCTTCACTCTGTAAGTCATAACGCCGCCGTAGAAGGGGAGACCCTGTCTTGTTATATCGCCGAAATGAAGCTTGTTGTGCGGTGCTGTGATCTTAACTGATGTGCCTGCAACCTCAACTCCGAAATCGCCGAGGATAAACATATTTTCAACGCTGGAAACAACAGTAAAAGGTTTTTTAACGATAATAGTGTTTTCACCTTTGTTGATTTTTCCTATGTTTACTTTTGTAATCGAGAAGTCAACATAATAACCCTGAGATATCTTTTCAATCTTTTTGCCGTTGAAGATGATTTCGCAATCATCAAAATCTTCAAGAGCAAGCACTGCGTTTTCAACTTCGATATCTGAATTGATTGTTGACTTGACCGTAATTGTGTTCTTTGCTTCAACCTCGCCCATAACCCATGGCTGAACACCGCGGATTGCGTCAGTTGAGAAATCAAGAGCCTCTTTTGCTTTTACGCAAAGGCGAAGCATTTCTTCTTTTTTCTGCCATTCGCCGTCGTCGATTTTCCACTCTGCCATATCAATAACGCAGACATTTGGTTCATCGAGGATAACTTCGATATCGTCAGCAATGTACTCAAGCTCACCGTTTTCATCGTTTGCAAATACCGATGTCTCGGCCTTGCCCGGCTCAAGACGAAGAAGGATGCTTGACTGTGAGTAACAGGTCCAGTTGAGGATTGTCTGACCGTTGCTGTATGAAGCGGGGTAGTCTGAAATTTCACCCGTAAGTGAATCCATCAGAACGGGCTTGAATTCACCCTTGATTTTAATTGTATAGTTCTCTTCTTCATCAATAGCTGTTCTCAGAGTGTCTTTGATGTGGCAGATGAAGAGGTTTTTACCGTCACCGTCATTTCTGAGAGCATACATAAGATTGTCTGAAGGGTTACCTCTTCTGTCGCGAATATCAATCGTGCGGTAGGGCTCAAGAGCTTTGAAAAGCTTTGCTTTGCTCCAGCTTATAACTTCGCACTTTTCTGCAAGAATAGCAGGTTCGTTTGATTTAACGGCATCAACCATTGTCGGAATTTCGCCCATAAAGATAACCTTACCGCCGTTTGCTGTATATTCACTAAGAGCATCAAGCGTTGTTTTACGGAGAGTTTCGCAAGCAGGAACAATAATAACGTCATATTCCATTTCTCCGACCTTGAAGCTCTTCTCAGCACCGCCGAACTGGTCTTTGAGTAAGGATTCGCAGATATAGTCAAAGTCAAGCGTGCCGTATAGCAACCAATCCGTAATTTGTTTGAATCTTTCATCCATTTCGTCGCGGATTACGCCTGTCTTGTCTGTCGGGCCGTAATGAAGCCAGAAGGATTCAATGGGATGAATTACGCCGATTTTAATATCTGAAGTGCCGCGTGTAAGCATTGTATTGACGCGTGCAAAATGGTCTTCAATGAAAGAATACTCCTTATACCAGGCGGACTGATGACCGATTGATGCGGGGTAGTCTCTCTTTGCTTCGCCCTTCATTGATACCCAATAAAGGTGAGGAACACGAACAGTAACGCCGAGAGCGGCCTGCCAGTCTCCCTGAAGCTTATGACCTCTGAAGTCGAAATCCCAGTTTGTTACGCCGTAAAGCTCGCTCAGAACGCCGGGATAACCAAACTGGTGTGCGGCGCTTGCTGCCTGCTTAGCTGTAGTGAATTCTCTGAAATCGCAAAGCATATCGATTCCGGGAAGACCGAATGAACGGTAGGAGCGCATTGCCTCGCCAATAGCGCAGGTCTGGCTGTGAAGAGTTGGCTCTTCCATCATATGACCTGTGAGGAGGATATTATTTTTGCGGCACCACGAGCCGACATTGTCGCAGAAAGCTTCAACGAATCTTTCTGTTGCGTGGTCGTGATAACGGTGCCTTGCAAGGTGACAGCCTTCCTTTTTCTCCCAAACGATTTCAGGGAATGTGTCAAAAAAGTCAGCGCCGTATGCTTCTTTGTATGTATCGGCAAAATCCGTTGTAAACGGGAATTTAACATCATTATCGGAAAGGGAAATATCTATACAGCTCTTATGAAAAACCTGCGGTTCATCTGTGAAAATTGCAGGAACTGTCTCTCCAAAATCATTTCCGACAATTTCTTTGTATCTTTCGTGAGTGGTATTGATAAAATCATCAATCGCAGGCTTTGAAAGCGTATCAACATATGTTTCAAGGTTATGCCACGGACTTGGCTTTGATGTCTCAAGAGAAGCAAACCATTCTTTATGAGCCGCTTTCTCACCTTCATTGAGCTTTGCATACGAGGCGAGATAGCCGTCGCTGTCAAGCTCGATATCATATCTTGCAAAAATTTTGCCTTCGATTGCAGAAGGGTTGAATGTTCCGAGGAGATACTTTTCTCTGTTTTCGAGCTTCTTTGTAACAAGACCTCCTGCAAAACCTGAAGGCCATTTGTCTTCATCATAGAGCCAAGCAAGCATATTTTCTTTCTTTGCTTTTTCAGTACAGCCTTTGATGTTTGCCATATATGCGTCAGAAAGATAGGGTGTCGATTGGCCGACTCTGGTGTGCATATGGAAGCCGCCCATACCCATTTCTTTCATAAAATCAATTTCTTTTTCAAGCTCATCAAGCTTAAGGTCACAGTTCCATGCCCAAAACGGAGTGCAACGATATTCGGAAGTAGGATTTCTGAAAAGCTCTTCAGATAATTTCGCTTCAGATTTCTTTGGATAAAGCATAATTCTCCCCCTTATATATATTTAAAATAGTATACCAATTCTGTATAAAAAAATCAATAATCGACACTTTCTTTTTCTGTGTCGAAAAGTAAAAAATTTTTTGTTAAATTTGTATGATGTGCTGTGTTTGTGATTTAGTCACAGTTTTTTTGAAAAAATACGGTTATAATAAAGTCACAAAGAAAAGAAAGGAAGTGCAGATTATGTCAGCATTAGTTGTAAATAAAAATAATTTTGAAGAAGTATTAAAAAGTGAAAAGAAGGTTTTGCTTGATTTCTATGCAGATTGGTGCGGACCTTGTCGTATGGTTTTGCCTTTGGTAGAGCAGCTTGCGGATGAAAACCCGCAGTATCTCATCGGCAAAGTAAATATAGACAATGAGCCCGAGCTGGCTCAGGCGTTCGATGTTTTCAGTGTGCCGACGCTGGTTGTTCTTGAAAACGGAAAGGTAGTAAATGCAGTTTCAGGCGCAAGACCTAAAAATCAGATTCTTTCGCTCTTAGAGGGTTAAAGCTCTTAAACGGTCTTTGTTGATGATTTTAACGCCTTTTCGTGAATTTTCAACGATTCCTTCTGTTGCAAAATATTTTAACATTCTTGAAACGACCTCACGGGCAGAGCCGATGTATTTCGCGATTTGCTCGTGAGTCAATTCTATATTATCACTTTTTAGCCTGATTGATTCATCAAGCAGAAAGACGGCAAGCCTTTTATCCACGCTCATAAAAAGTATCTGTTGCATTACCCACATAACATCAGAAAACCTTGAAACGGCTGTTTCAAGAGCGAAAATTTTGATTTCGGGAGTTTTTTCGGAAACACGGGCGAAAGCAGGGCCGTTTATAACTAAACATTCACTGTCCTCTTCGGCGTCAACCAGGACATCAAAGGTGATTGCCTGCAAAACGCAGGAGGCTGAAAGCATACACATATCACCCGCATGAAGCCTATAAAGAGTTATATCCTTGCCTTCGTCGGACATAATATAAACCCTGAGGCTTCCCGAGCGAACAAGAAAGACGCCCGAGCATTCATTGCCGTCGTGAATCGTTGTCCCTTTTTTGTACGATATTGAACGGGTATTGTCGCAGATGAATTCCTTGTCCTCCTGAGAAATTAAGTTGCTGAATATTTTAAAGTCATATAAAATGTTTTCAAAGTCTTCACGGTTCATAACAGCACCTACTTATATTTCAATTTTTTCTCCGCAGGAGATATAATGAAGCTTGGTCATAGTTTTTTTCATATGCTCATATTGAGCTGTGCCTGTGCAGTGGCAGGTATAAAACTCAGTATCAAAACCATTAAGAAAGTCGGCATATTGAGAAAGCTCGTTTCCGGGTTCAATCTTTGAAAAATGAAAACCGCCGACCAGAACATCAGGCTTGAACCATTCGGTTATGTCCATAATGCCTTTATGTGAACAGCCGCTTATCAGGACTTTTTCAGTGTCTTTTTCAATAAGCAGGTATTGCTCGTGCCGGAAGTCGTCCGGAACAAATTGACCGTTAATTTCCATGTTGAGTCCGAAACTGCCGAGATAATGTTCTCTTTCTTTATCGTTGCAGGAGAACAAAGAGCAATTTTCGTTGATCTTGAGTGTGTCATCGACGAAAATAAGACGGCTGTTGTCCTGAAGAGAGCAGTCGAGACCTATGTATTTTTCGGTGCCGTTGAAGTGCGGCTCAAATGCAAAACGATTAATGTATACAGGAGCAGTGCTGTTGATTTCAAGAAACTTTTTCAGCCCACCTCCGTGGTCATAATGTCCGTGGGAGAGAACGGCGAAATCAACATCAGCAAGATCAATGCCGAGCTTGACTGCATTTTCATAAAAAAGCTCGCTCTGCCCCATATCAAACAGAATTTTCAAGTTTTCTGTTTCGATGAACAGAGAAAGTCCGTGTTCACATTCAAGACTACTGTTGTGACAGGTGTTTTCAACAAGACAAGTAATTTTCATAATGTTACCTCATAGAGTTAAGATATATCGTTTTGTGATTAAGTTACAGAAATTAAAATGAATTTTCGATATAATTAAATCAGTTAAAGAAAAGGAGGCATAAAAATGGAGCATATTTATGATGTTGTAATAATCGGCGGCGGACCGGCAGGTTATACTGCAGCACTTTACGCTTCAAGAGCCGGACTCGACACTCTGGTTCTTGAAAAATTTTCTGTTGGCGGTCAGATGACTCTTACAGATGCTATTGATAATTATCCCGGTTTTGAAGAGGGGATAGACGGAATAAGCCTCGGCTTTAAAATGCAGCAGGGCGCTGAACGCTTTGGTGCAAAGACCGAATATGATGAAATTACGGCGGTTGACCTGAAAGATAAAATAAAAATTATTAAAGGTGCGTCGAATGAATATAGGTCTAAAACGGTAATTATCGCAACGGGTGCGAATCCGCGTGAGCTTGGTCTTGAAAAAGAAGCGGAGCTGACCGGAAGAGGTGTTCACTATTGCGCTCATTGTGACGGCAGATTTTATAAGGATAAGGTTGTCGCTGTCATTGGAGTCGGAAATTCTGCAGCATCAGATGCACTTTATCTGTCAGGGCTTGCAAAAAAAGTTTATCTTATTCACAGACGAGATTCCCTCAGAGCTGAAAAAAATTATCACAAGCCATTATCAGAGGCGAAAAATGTTGAGTTTGTGTGGAACAGTGTTGTTGAAAGCTTTGTTGCCGAGAACAGAGTGAAGGGTGTAAAAATCAGAAACTTAAGAAATTCTCAGGTATCCGATTTGGAATGTGACGGCGTTTTTGTAAGCATAGGAAGAAAACCGTCAACTGAGCTTTTTGAAGGACAGCTTGAAATTGACGCATACGGATATATTGTTGCCGATGA
>JAGAVE010000106.1 GCA_017942105.1 Clostridia bacterium
AATGATTCGTGACCTGCAAGGAAGCAGAAGCACTCTGTTTCGTCTGAAAGAAGCATCTTACCAAGGTTACCGTGGCCAAGACCAACTTTTCTGTTATCAGCAACTGAACCCTTGATGCAGAATGCCTGAAGACCGATACCGATAGCAGCAGCAGCGTCAGCGGCCTTTGTGCAACCCATCTTGATTGCGATAGCGCAACCTACAGTGTAAGCCCATACTGCGTTTTCGAAGCAGATCGGCTGTGTTTCTCTGACGATTTTATCGCAATCGATACCCTTTGCAAGAGTGATTTCCTTACATTCTTCAACTGAAGAAATACCGTATTCAGCGAGAACAGCATTGATATTATCAATTCTTCTCTCATAGCTTTCAAATAATGCCATTGTAATTACCTCCTCTTACTTATTCTTTTCTCGGGTCAATGTACTTAGCAGCATCTGCAAATCTGCCGTAAGTACCGATTGCCTTGTTGTATGCGTCATTAGGTGTGTCGCCCTTCTTGATGAAGTCTGTCATCTTGCCGAGTGATACGAACTCGTAACCGATAACCTGGTTGTCCTCATCAAGAGCCATGCGTGTAACATAACCCTCAGCCATTTCGAGGTAACGAACACCCTTAACCTTTGTACCGTACATAGTACCAACCTGTGAACGAAGACCCTTACCAAGATCTTCAAGACCTGCGCCTACTGAAAGACCGTCATCTGAGAATGCAGACTGTGAACGGCCGTAAACGATCTGAAGGAAGAGCTCGCGCATAGCAGTGTTGATAGCGTCACAAACGAGGTCAGTGTTGAGAGCTTCAAGGATTGTCTTACCTGGAAGAATTTCAGATGCCATAGCAGCTGAGTGAGTCATACCTGAGCAACCGATTGTTTCAACAAGTGCCTCTTCAATAATACCTTCTTTAACATTGAGTGAGAGCTTACAAGCGCCCTGCTGAGGTGCACACCAGCCCACACCGTGTGTGAAAGCGGAAATATCCTTAACATCATAAGCCTTAACCCACTTGCCCTCTTCAGGGATAGGAGCAGGACCGTGATTCGGGCCCTTGGCTACACAGCACATTTCCTCTACTTCACGTGAATAGTTGATCATGTCGTAAATCTCCTTTCGGTTTATATAGGTTCGGTCTGCGACCTCGCCTTTATATACATCATTCTGAGGCTTTCGCCTATCCTGATTATTATACCAATGTGTGAAAGATTTATCAAGTCCTATTTGTAAATATTTTCAAAATTCGCGGTTGTTTTTCGGTTATTCTGCTGTTTTAAATCGCAAAAAAGGATGCCCGAAGGCATCCCTTTGAAATTTATTCATTTTACGGTTTGAAAAGCTCGCCTCTGTCATAAAGCTCATCGACAGCACCTTTTTCCCAAGCCCACACGAAATCAACCTCAGGGTTGCAATTTTCATCATAAATATGCTGAATCTTATAACCAAGGCACTCGTAGCTGTAAGCATACATAAGGTCATCCTCTTTATAGCCGTTGCTTCTGAGGATTTCGTTTTCATCCGAAAGATATATGATATCGTATTTGGTTTTTTCAAGTGCAAAAACGGGAGCGTAGCCCTGAGCCGCAAGAACATGGTCAACTGTATATACAACCGTCCAAAGCGTTACTACAGACAAAATCGTAATAACGAAAATTCTGATAAAGATACCGAGGTTTTTCTTTTGCTTCGCCTTCTTCGCTTTCTTAGCATCAGCGCTCTTATTTGCTTTTTTAGCCGTCTTCTTCTTTTTTGCAGGTTCAGGCTGAGCAGGCATCGGCTGCGCAGGCACCTGAACAACGGGAGGCTGCTGAGCGACAACAGTCTGCTCCTGCGGAATCATTTCCTCTGCATATTCAGATTTTTCCTCAGCAACGGAAGCGGATTCAAAATCAAACTCCTGAGCCGCACCGAACTTCTCTTCAAGAGTAACTCCGCTTTCGGTTGACTCTATGCTTCCAAAATCAATTTTAACTTTATTATCGTCAGGATTATCGCCAAAAAGCTCACCGTTTCCGTTTAAGTTTTTAAATTCGTCCATGGTTTACCTCCACCAAAGCATTATAAATAGATTGTATACCATCCGAAAAATTAAATCAAGTGTTAATTGAAATTTATTTTAGTTTTGGTCAAACAACCGGCTTTTCCCATTCGCAGATGAAGCCTGTTGAGTTCAAGGTCCACGGTTCAGAGCAACCGCTATCGGGATTATCAAGCCAACACCCTGCATTTTCGTTAAAATATGTTCCCAACACCGTCAAACAATATTGACCACCTGAAGGTTCGCCGGGAGCCCAGTTTGTATAAGTCATAGGTTCATCGGTTATCCATCTCCACTTATCTGACATAACCGAGCCTGCCCAATACAAACGGGCATTTGTTTCTGCCGGTAAAAGAGTGTTAATGAAAGCCTGCTCATCAGCGCTTGTAATCGTTACAAGATGGCCGCCCATGTTATAACAATAGTTACTGGCTTCATTCCAAACCTTTCCGGTCATATCATAAACCTTGTAATAATTGCCGTTGAATTCAACTGCATCTGCAGGGATATCTTTTTCGCCTTCGATAGCAAACAACGACCATTGTCTTTTACCATCAATATTTTTAAGCACACACCTAGTCTTATATTCCTCTTCAACGGTATTATCATCATCTGAAACCTGTGCATAGTCTACGATATACACATTGTTTTCATCTGCCTGTTTATCCATTATTTCAAGATGTGAACTTATCATATCGCCGCCGTCGCCTGCTGAGAAATAATAGAATCCTTCATAATAATAAGCCTGTGTTCCGTATTCACCCGTTACTGTTGCATTGTTTCTGTCAGGTGTTACATTGAAGATGTTTTTGATTATCCAATCAAGCTTATCAGCAGGATACTTTTCGTAACACTGTCCCAATTGATTCAACGGGTCAGGTGTACCGCCGCTGTACTCATTGACATATATCCTTTCGCCATATTCACCGTATATATAATAATACATCGTGATATTCCCGAACGGGTGCGACAATTCAGTCAGAAGCGTTTTATACGCATCTTGATCTGTTGAAGAAAATTCAAACTGCATCAAGAACGGCTGGAGATTACTCAGAAGATATCTCAGTTCTTCAAAATCCGCTTCCGTAGCTTCAAGATATTCCGCCTTTCCGTTGGTCGGCTTGCCCTCAGGAATTTCTATCGGAGCGTCACCCGGTTTTGAATTGAGGTCTACCTTGTCAACGGCCTCTTTATCGTCATCGTCAACCTTGACTTCAATGATAATAACAATCACCTCGACATCACCCTTAGTTGTTGAAGCTTCGGGCGCAGGTGTTGTTCCGGTTGTTTCAGACGGTGCCGTCGTTGTTGTTGATGACGGCTGTGTCGTCGTTGTTGTTTCCGTTGATGACGGGTCTAAAGTTGACGGATTTGTTGTAGTTGTGGTTGTGGTAGTAGTTGTTGTAGTTGTAGTTGTCGGAGCAGTCGCTTGTGTTCTTGCCGATGTTATATCGGTAAGAGTAATTCTGTAATTTCCGTTCGTCGGGAAATTGATATTATAAACAGGGTTGCTTGATTTATCAGTAAATACCGTTTCAAGCTTTCTGAAGGTGTGACTTCTGAGAATACCGCCATTCTTATACTGCTCAACCTTGATTTCATACTCTTCGGCAGGGAATTTTTCCGAGTCATAAACAAGAAATTCCGTATCCTGCTTAAGTACCGGGAATTCAGTTATATACCCTTCACCCTTTGTCTCGTTTTTATACATAAGGGTGTCCGCAAGAAAAAGACCTCCCGTTGCAAGAACTGCAACAACGAGAATTATTGCCACCACTCTGAGAGCAACATTCTTTTTCTTTTTTCTTTTCTTTTTAGCCTTTGGCTGCTTTGCAGGCTGTGCGTCTGCTGCAGGTGCAGGCTGAACCGGCTTCTGAGGCACATCGGGCTTCGGCTGAGCCTCGGCGAACTCTTTCGGCGGTTGCTCAACGGGTTGCTGCGGCACGGGATTTCCGCACTTTGCGCAGAACTTCATATTCGGTTTTATCGGATTTCCGCATTTGGGACAATTCATAAATTTCCTCCTTACTGTAAACTTTCACTATTACGGTATTATAATTATACAAAGCTTCAGTTTTTTTCTGTAGTTTGAATTTTATCTTTTTTGTCTTTTTTTGTCAACCCTGATTACATTGAAAAACTCCCGTTTTCCCTTACGAAAAGTCCACACTGTCAAAAACTTGTTGAAAATCTCTTATCGCTTTGATATAATTTACCATAAGAAATAAAATGGAATTTTCACACATCGGAGTGAACAGCATGACTACACTTTTGATTAAACTTTTTATTAAAGACAAAGATAATATCACAAACCCCAAGGTACGAGGAAGGTATGGTATACTCAGCGGTTTCGTCGGAATCGCAGTAAACATCATTCTTTTTCTCGCCAAATTTCTTGTCGGCACAATGACCAACAGCATCGCAATCACAGCAGACGCCGTCAACAACCTTTCGGACGCAGGCTCCTGCGCCGTAACTGTTTTCGGCTTTAAAATGGCAAGTAAACCTGCCGATGCTGACCACCCCTTCGGTCACGGCAGAATTGAATACATAACCGCAATGGTAGTTTCTTTCATCGTGCTTTTTATGGGCTTTGAGCTTGCAACACAATCCGTTGATAAGATTCGCAATCCTGAGGATGTCACATTCAGCCTCGTCGGTGCAATCATCATCGGCGTCTCTATTTTCGGTAAGCTCTGGCTGGCTCTTTTCAACCGTAAGCTAGGCAAAAAAATCAACTCCCCCGCTATGACGGCAGTAGTTGCAGACAGCCTTAGCGATATCGCCGCAACGAGCGTCACCCTCATCGCCCTTGTTCTTTCGAAATTCTTCCCGTCATTGCACCTTGACGGTTGGCTCGGTATCATCGTTGCAGGCTTCGTCCTCAAAGCAGGCTTTGGAATTTTCAAGGATACGCTTAATTCTCTTATCGGCAAGCCGCCAACAAAAGAAACAGTTGAAAAAATAGAAGCTAAGATTCTTTCATACGAGAATGTAAGCGGTATTCACGACCTCATTCTTCATAATTACGGCCCCGATAAATTTTTCGGCAGCGTTCATGTTGAGATGCCCTCCGATATCGATGTAATGATTTCGCACGATATAATCGACAATATTGAAAGAGATATCTTCCGCGAATCGGGAATTCAACTCAGCATCCACTATGACCCGATTGAAGTAAACAACGAGCGCGTTAAAGAGCTTAAAATAATTGCGGAAGCTGCAGTTAAAAGAATCAGCGACGAATTGACGATTCACGATTTCAGAGTCGTTGACGGTCCTAGCCATACTAACCTTATTTTCGATGTCGTCGTCCCGCGAAAATTTCCTCTTTCAAACGATGACCTTATGGCTGAAATTTCATCAGAAATTTCTAAAAACGGAAGAAATTTCTTTGCCGTGATGAATATTGAATATGCTTTTGTGTAAACTCAACAAATTAATACTGATTTTATAAATATATTTTTCATATGAAAAAGTCGCTTTTTACTTTAAAAATTTTGTCAGATACAGTATAATGATGTAGTATTGTCCGTTCTTCTACGGACAAGCTCATAACTATTAATGCGAAGGTGGAACTGATTATGAAAAACAAGTCAAATTACGACACTATTCCTGTCGGTCAGCTCGGTATCATTGCTTTACCCGGTTGCGAGGAACTTGCCGCAAAGATTGACCATTATCTTAAAACGTGGCGTTACGAAAGAAACAGCGAGCACAAAAACACCCTCGCTTTTGCAGGTTATGAAAAGGATACTTACATCGTTGACATTAACTTCCCCCGTTTCGGTACGGGCGAAAGCAAGGCTGCTCTTAAGCAGACCGTCAGAGGCTATGATATCTTCATCCTCTGCGATGTTTTCAACTACGGTGTGACATATAAAATGTACGGTATGGATGTTCCAATGTCTCCCGATGACCACTTTGCAAATGTCAAGCGCGCAATCAGCGCAATCGAAGGCAAGGCAAAGAGAATTTCAGTTATTATGCCTATGCTTTATGAAGGCAGACAGCACAAGCGTTCAAGCCGTGAATCGCTCGACTGTGCTATGATGCTTCAGGAGCTTTACAATATGGGCGTTGAGAACATCATCACCTTCGACGCACACGATGCAAGAGTTATGAACGCTATTCCCCTTTGCGGTTTTGAAAGCGTTTCCCCTGCTTATCAGATGATCAAATCAATGGTGCGCAATGTTGATGACCTTTCTCTTGACAAGGACAACCTTATGATCATTTCACCCGATGAAGGCGGAATGTCCCGTTGTATCTTCTATTCAACAGTTCTCGGCGTTGAGCTTGGTATGTTCTATAAGCGCCGCGACTATTCAAGAATCGTTGACGGACGCAATCCTATTATCGCTCACGAATTCCTCGGCGACAATGTTGCAGGCAAGGATGTTATCATCGTTGACGATATGATTTCTTCTGGCGAATCAATGATCGAAGTTGCTACAAAGCTCAAGGAGCTCAAGGCAAACAGAATCTATGTGTTCTCTGCATTCGGCCTTTTCTGCAACGGCCTTGAAGGATTTGATAAGGCTTATGAGGAAGGACTTATCTACAGAGTTTTCACAACAAACCTTATCTACCGCAGACCCGAGCTCAAAGACAGAGAATGGTACATTGAAGTTGACCTTTCAAAGTACATTTCATATATGATCGATACACTCAATCATGACACTTCAATCGGAGAGCTTCTTGATCCCGCTGATAAAATCAACGCTCTTCTTAAGAAAAAGGGTCTTAAATAAAATATCAAACCGGAGCCTTAAAAGCTCCGGTTTATTTTCTGCAAAAAAAGAGATGGGCGAACCATCTCTTTTTTAATTTATACTCTTGTTATTGAATATATTGACCAGACCTTGGTGCCGTTAACCATCTTAAGCTCTGCAACCGCCTCGAAAGCTCCGATAAGCTTTGCGTTACCGTCGGAAATATCCTGACCTACGGGAGTAGAATAAAACTCAGCTCCGATAACATAGCGTCCGTTCTTTACTTCGCCCGTCTTTAAGGAAGAAAAATAATTTTCCTGCTCTCTGGCGTAAATAGCTTTTCTGTAAACCTTGCCGTTATGAACATAAGAATCTGCCGAGCTGTATGTCGGATCATAATTTATATTAAGAACATTTTCACAGATCCACTTAACATTGTCAGCATCCATAACTCTGTATGCCGTACCGAACTTATTCAACGGGTCAGGCGTTGTCGGATTATTCACAACATCCTGATAGTAGAAATCGTATCCGTATGACGAGATGGTGTTTGTAAGAATGTTTTCTACAGCATATGCAGTTGTTGTTGATGCACTGTCATATGTTACGAAATTGAAAGCCAGCAAAATATCAGAAAGCGTCTTGAGGTCAGCATCGGTCGCCTCTATATCAGGCTTTACCGGCTGAGGCTGTGTCGGAGTAGTGTTGGGTTCAGATGAGCCAACACTCGATATCTCGTAAATCGTCCACTGCCTTTTTCCGTTGAGCATTCTTAAATCCGTTGTAAAGCTGTGCGTTTCCGTAGTATCTTCACAAACAGCCTCAATCATTATATTGTACTTATCGCCATTCTGAACGCACGATTTCACTGTGATAGAATCCCAGCCGATGCCGCCTGCCTGCGGCCATTCTTTATAGACACAACCATTATGCGAATAGAGCGCATCCGAACTAAAACCGGGTGTATAAGCAACATGGAAAATATTTTCACATATCCATTTAACATTAGTTTCATTGAGCACCCAGTAAGCATCTACACCATCCGCAACTCCGACCTGCCACCATTTCAGCGGGTCTGCGCCTTCGGTCTCGACATCCTTTGAATATGCGTCCTCAAAGAAATATCTGTATCCGTTTACATTCAGAAAATCCGTAATAAGATTTTCCGTTACATACTGCGGCGTTGCCGTTTTATAATTAAACTCGGGAATAGTTTCGGGCATCATTTTGATTATCATATTCTCGAATTCTTTGAAATCAGCTTCCGTCGGTACAAGCATTTCACTAAGCTGAGAAGCGGCTGTCGTTGCCGTAGTTGTCTCGTCGGCTCTTGAATTTACATTAACCTTATCAACAGCTTCCGGATCATCATTGTCAACCTTGACATCGATAACGATTATTATAACAACAGCATTTTCATCCTTGACTGTTGTAGTTGTAGTTGTAGTTGTGGTTGTTGTTGTCGTTGTAGTTGTGGTGGTCGTGGTTGTAGTCGGTGCTGCCTGAGTTCTTGAAGAATCAATTTCGGTAAGCGTAATACGGTAGTTGCCGTCTGCAGGGAACTTAAGGTCGTAAATAGGATTTTTTGACCTTTCCTGAAGAATCGGCTTCTTTGAATTCACGAATGCGTTACTTCTGAGTATTCCGCCGCCTTTGAGCTCCTCAACCTTGATTTCGTACTCATCTACAGGGAAGGTGTTTGCGTCATAAACAGTAAATTCCGTTTCCTGCTTAAGAACAGGGAATTCTCCTAAGCCTACATATTCCTTTCCTTCTATCTGCTTCTGATGAGCAAAAAAGTCAGCAAGGAACAAACCTCCCGTAGCAAGAACAGCAAAAACAAGAATAACAGCAATAATTTTCACGCCGACATTTTTCTTTTGCTTTTTAGGCTTTGGGGCTTTTTTAGGTTTATCCTGCGCAGGATCAGTCGCAGGCTGTTGCTGTCCCGCACCTGAATTGGCAGATACCTGAGGCGGACGACCTTGAATATACTCCTTGGGCGGTTCAGTTTTACCGCCTGAAAATCCGCTGTTGTTTATCGCAGGCGGAGCAGGTTGCGAAGGTGCGCCCTGAGCCGTTGTTGCCGTCAGATACTCCTTGGGCGGCTGAGTCTGCCTCTGCTGAGTAACCGGCGGCTGAGTCTGCGCTGTCGGTCTCTGCTGAGTTTTCGTGCTTGCGGCGGGAGTGCCGCAGTTTGAGCAGAAGCTCATACCGTCAGGAATCTGGTTTCCGCATTTTTTACAGAACATTTCACTTCATCTCTTTCCTTATATTTTTTAACAATGCAACAGTCTCGACTGTTGTTTCTTTGTCCCAACAGAGGCTCTCAATCTCCTTACCTTTATAGAAGATAGGGAAATTAAAGTGTATACTCTTGAGAATACGACCATCAGGTAATCTGTCGGGATAAATTTCAATACAACTTATGAAACTGCCAAGGAATTCTTTCTTTTCCTTATCTGTAAATTTATCATAAAGCCGGTCAAAATACAAGAGATATTTATAAACATTATCTCCTGAAATCTTCTGCTGAACGATTGCGTTTATTTGTGACTCGATTTCAGCAATCTCACTTCTGATTTGCCTTATCTTCCTGCATAATGGTTTCAATATCATCGTCAGAAAGATTTCCCGCCTGACTTAATTTTTTGAAGCGGACGGCCTGAGAAAGAGATGGTGTCCTGTCTTCAACCTCAATGACACCGAGAAGTGCATACTGTTCTTCGTCGGTAAGGTGTGAGTGCGATTTTTTCTTCATCAACAAGATCAAGTAATTCGGGGATGAGATAAGTCAGACGAATATAATGTTGAATTTGTCTACCGCTGTCTGTATCTGAAATTTCATCTCGTGACTTGTGGCCAACTTGTCCAAAAGTGATACCCTGATGCTTCATTGCTTCAAGCTTCAATTTGTAGGCAAACGCCTTCTCTGACAGGAGAATATGCTCACGGTGAAGATTGCTGTCCACAAGCATAATTGCCGCTTCATCACGGGTAACGGCATAAATAAAAGCAGGGACTTCTTTCATCCCT
>JAGAVE010000107.1 GCA_017942105.1 Clostridia bacterium
CTTTTTTCAATGAAATAAATCCCTTCGGGATTTATGAAATAGCTGACGCTATGAAATATGCTACGGCGCATAAGGGATTTATTTTATTTCATATTGCGTAGCAATATTTCGTTTAATATGCTATAATCAATTTGAAGAGGTGGTTTCAATGGCAGTAAAACAAATCTTCACTAGGGTTTTATTAAGGCTTATAGGCGCTTTCGCTGAAAAGCCTAAAGTTGATACTTATGTTAGGATATCATGGGAAGAGGCTGTCGCTTTGTTGTATGATAAGCAACTTGATTTTGTTGCTACGGTCATAAAAGTAATATATTCTAAAGATAAGTCAATGAGATATGTTGTTTTGAAAGATGACAGAGGATTGTTTTCATATGAACTTCAGGCTATATATCCTTATGAAGAAGAGAATAAAGACAAATTTGTAAATTTGCGAGACAATGAAGTTTCTGCTCAGTGGAAAGCTTTTGAAGGTCGGAGAGGAAAGTCGCTCTTTGAAACTGAGGAAGAATTGCTGACACAAATTGAAAATGAGCCTGAATTCAACAAGTATTTTGTTTAAGTAAAGAAATTTTAAAACACTAAAAGGAGAACCCACTATGACCTCAGCACTTTTGATTTTGTTAATAGTTGTTCTGTACAGCTTCCAGACTCTTTTTTGCACATTGTATACCAATAAGTATACAGGAAAAGCGGAAAACGCTTCGCCTGTGTTCTGCGTCCTTGAAAGTATTGCTATCGCAGCGTTTACTTGGGCGTGGATCGGCTTCAAATTTGAAGTTTCACCTATGACTCTTCTTTTCGGCGTCCTGAATGCCGTTGCGCTGTATGGATATAACACATCTCTGATAAAAGCAGGTGCAACAGGTTCATATGCTTTTCTGAATGTTGCTCAGCTTTTCGGCGGTATTCTCGTTCCTCTTCTTTATACAACTGTTTTTCTTGGCGATGCTCTTCGCTGGTATCAGCTTGCGGCGATAGCGCTGATGCTCGTTTCGTTCGTACTGATGAACCTGAAAGAAATCAAAGGCGAAAAAGGCGTGGAACGCAAAAAAACTCCGTGGACATATTATCTTTTCTGCGCAATTCTCTTCCTTTGCAACGGTATGTACGGAACATTCCTTAAGATGCAGTCTGATTATAACGAATCGCAGAAAAACGAAATGGTTATCATTACATACGGCCTTATGGGTGTTATCGCATTTATTCAGCTTGCTTTCAAAGAGAAAAAGGACATATTCAAATCATTTAAGGTTAACAAAAAGGCTGTTCTTCCGTTGATTTTATGCCTTGTAAGTGCGGCTCTTGCAATAAATGTCCTTGTAACGGTTATTCCTATGGTCAATACGGCAGTTCTTTATACCGTCGAAAACGGTGGCGTTCTGATGCTTGCGGCGCTTTATTCGTTCATCTTCTTTAAAGAAAAACCGCAGATTTCAACAATTCTGGGAATGGTCATTGCCGCTGTAAGCATAACGGTTCTGAGTATATAGTAAAAAGCCCCCGATTTAAAATCGGGGGCTTTCCTTTAAATTGAGGTTGAAAACATATCTTCCATTTTTTCGATTTCCGAGTCGCTGGTTGCCGACATAAGAATACCTATCATGTATTTACCTTTTTTTCGAAGATAGTATCTCTGATGTATGGTAAAACCGTCTGCCTCAGCTTCTAAATCAAGCGCAGTATATTCAACACCGCCGAGATCAGTTTCATAGCTTTCCTTGAGAGTGTAGGTGAGTGCTTCCTGCTGCTGTTCAAGCTGATAAAGTAAATTTTTTACATACATATCCATTGAAACATTCTGAGCGCCCGAAACAGATAAATCTTCATACATAATCATCAGGTTAGAACCAAGAGGAGAGGTAACCATCATATCATATATTGTTGAGTTCTTAATGAAACTCTGCTCAAACTCCGTATAACCATCCAAAACAATTCCGAAATTGATTTCAAGCTCTTCATCGGTCGCGAAAGTCCAGAATGAAGGTTTGGTGAATACGATTTCCGCGAAGCTGTTAGTGTAGATGTTTTCGTTTATAACTCCGCGTGAAATACGGTTGGTTGCGTCAGTCTCATTATTGTTTGCTGTTGAGTTCGAATCGGATGACGGCTCGGTTGTTGAAGAAGAGATGGAGGAAGATGCATCTGTTGAAGAGTCTTCATCGCTGTCATTTGTAAACGCAACAACAACGATTGAAATAACGGCGATTACAAAAACTATTGCGGCGATTGCAGCAATTATTATCGGCTTTTTGCTGTTTTTTTCAGGAGCAGGGGATGGATTTACATATGTGTTGGGATTTGTGCCGAAATACTGAGGGGGAGTCTGTTGTTCATACATCGGATTGGTTATTAACTGCGCTCCGCAGAAATTGCAGAATTTTGTTCCGTCAGGGAGTTGTGCTCCGCAATTGTTACATATCATTTTCATACCTTCTTTTGATTATGTTGGAGTTATAATAAGATATAAATCGAATTTTGTCAAATTTAAGCTTGTTTAAACAATGTATAAAAACATCCGATCGCCAATATAAGCGATCGGATATGCTTTTTATGGAACGGTAATCATATTTTCCATTGCTTCGAGATCTTCTTGGGAAAATGCGGTCATAATGAAGATGACTATGTAGTTACCGTGTTTTCTGGCGCAGACCCGCTGATGAGCGGTTACATATGATTTAACGGTTGTTGCATCTAAAGTGGAAAATTGCTCGCCGGCAATTTCTCTTTTGGTTATCTTGCCTATGTTATAATCAGTAAGCAACGACTCAGATTCAAGCTGATCAGCAAATTCATTAAGGAAATCCTCGGCAGAGTAGCTTGAAGAGTTTGGAATATATCCGAGCTGAACAATGATGTTATTTCCGAGAGGAGATTGAGCACTCATCTCATAAACAGATTCAATTTCCTTGAGGGTGCTTGCTAAGTCAGAAAAACCTTCTGTAGATATACTTCCGTTGTTAAATTCAACAAGCTCTTCATCGCTCAGGAAATTCCACTCTTCAGGTTTAGTAAATTTGATTCCAATAGATTCGTTCGTATAAACATTTCCGTTGATAGTTCCGTGTTCAACGGTTTTTGATGCATTAACTATGAGTGAAATTACAACTATAGCTGCTAAAATGATAAATATAACTGCAAATACAATCTTAGCTTTTGACTTTTTCTTCGGTTGAGTCATAACCGGAGTAACGGGCTGAGGGTATCCCATAGGTGGCTGCGGATAACCGACGGGAGCCTGCTGGGGATTGAAAGCCGGCTGCTGAAACGGCGGCTGAGGCTGTTGAGGAGAGAACTGTTGTTCCGGTTGCTGAGTCGGGGCTAAGGTTTTTCCGCAGATATTGCAGAATTTTGTGCCATCGGGAAGCTGTGCGCCGCAAAAATTACAAAACATTTTCATTTTCCTTTCTTTTATGAATTGCTTTGATTATAAAACAATTTGTTTGGTTTGTCAATTGTATAAGCCAAACTTTGATTACAGAATGTAAAAACGGTACCGAATTTCTTCGATACCGTTTAATTAAATCTTATTTAGCGTAGTCGCCGACCTGCATCATAAAGTCACCGATCTGTGCGCCGAATTCAGGAGCACCATCCATGATGAGCTTACCTCTCTTGGTTGATTCAAGCATATCATCTGTTGAAAGAAGAATACCCAAAGCACTCGGGAGAGAGTCGAATCTCATTGTGAAGAACGGCATAGCTCTCTTATATGTACCACGGCCTGAACGGGTCTTGCCTGCCTTAACACGAAGGAAAGCAGAAACCTCAGGATAGCCGTCAACTGCCCAGGCATAAACACGGTCAGGACTCTTCTTTGCCCAGTCCTGAACACCCTCGTGTCCGTGTTTGTTGAGCTGGCTGATACCTGATGAAAGAAGATAGAAGAAGCACTTAACAGCGAGCTTCTGAGTTTCCTCATCTGCGGGAGCCTCAGTGATTGTAAGAAGAGAAGACATTTTAAGAAGAACCATCATAAAAGCTGCAAATTCTACAGGCTTTTTAACGATGCCTTTCATCTTCGGGAGAGTGGAAGGACCAATCTTACCCTTGAAAAATGCGTTCATTGTTTCCATGCTCTTGAATTCAAGCTCAATGTGAGCGTTTGTTGCAACCTTATCTGCACAAACCTTCCATTCGCCGTTGTTAACGGTGAAATGAGTAGCATATTTGCCTTCAGGAGCAGAGGGGTCAAGAGCACTTACCTGATAAATACAATGAACCTTCTCAAACTTTTTAGCAAGGCTCGGAACATCGTTTGCAATAACCTTCAGGAGAGGTAAAGCAGCATTGAGGAAGATTTTATTGGTTAATAAAACTTCGTTTGCCATTTGTAAACCACCCTTTCAATTATACTTCGTCGTCCCAATCGTCGTCTTCTTCGAAGTCCTTGTTCATAGCTTCACGAACAGCATTGATGATACCGTTACAGTCGATACCGAGCATAGACATAATGTCTTCGTGAAGGCCGATAGGAGCAAACTGATCGTTAAGACCAAGGCGTGTGAATGCACAGCCCTTACCTGCTTCAGCCATAACCTCTGCAACTGCAGAGCCGAGACCGCCGAGGATTGTATGGTCTTCAACTGTGATGATACGGCGAGTATCCTGGATAGCCTTGAGAACAGCTTCCTTATCAAGAGGCTTGATTGTATGCATATCAAGAACACGAACCTTAAGTCCGTCAGCGTTCTCAAGGAACTTAGCTGCCTGATAAGCCTGGTATACGCAAGAACCGCAAGCGATAACAGTGATGTCTGTACCGGGGTTAACTTCGATAGCCTTACCGACTTCGAACTTGTACTCCTTGCCATAATCCTTACCGTAAAGAACACGGTCGAAACCGCGATTGATACGGATGTAGTACGGGCCGAAGTTTTCGTATGC
>JAGAVE010000025.1 GCA_017942105.1 Clostridia bacterium
GTTTACTTCTAATAGTAATTACGTTAAACTTATCCGCTTTGCCAGTTCGGAATTAAAAGCCGAAATCGAAGAATATTCAAACAAAGTTCAAGCAACATTTAATGAAAGCAAAGCATCTGCCGCATATTCTGAGGCGATGTCAGCATTATCCAAGGCAAAAACAAAAGCAGATTTCTTTGCAGTTGCAGAAAAATTCAAAGCCCTTGGTGACTATAAAGATGCGAATAAGCTTTACGATGATTGCATTTTAAGAGGAAATAATATAGAAAAGGATGCAACTTATACTAAGGCAAAACAAATAATTGATAATGCTGCAACCGAAGCGGAAATCGACAAAGCAATTCAGATGCTTTCAAGCATCCCTGACTACTTAGATTCCAGTGAGCTGGCAGGCGCTTGCAAAAACGAATGGAAGAAGTATTTTGATCGTTATACTGTTCTTGTTGCCAATTACAAAGCACTCTCGCAAAAAGCAAGTGGCGTGTCAAGAGAACAACAGATTAAAAACGAAATTAATAAACTTTCTTCCGAAAAGAGCCGCCTGGAGCAATTGGCAACTTCCTTCCCAAATGACAACCGTGAACTTGATTCTACCGAAGCAGAAGTCAAATCAAAGAAAGAAAAGATTTCGGCCTTGCAAACAGAACGCGCTTCGCTTGGTATTTTTGCAGGAAAGCGCAAAAAGGAAATTGACGGAAATGTTTATATTTTGCAAAGAGACATTGATACGTTGAATTCAAAAGCAACACAACTAAAAAATGCATTGTCCGGTTATTCAAGCGTTGACGGAATTAACAGCAAAATTAATTCCATTGAAAGCCAAATTGTAAAACTGCAAACTGAATTAACAGAAGTTGAAGCTAACGCGGCTCAATTAGGCTCGCTGGATGATGTGATTAACGAACTCCTTTCTGCCAATATTTTCAAGTTTGTTCTTAAAAACTTAAGTGTTCTCAGCGAACTGCTTAAGAATTCTGCGGTTTTGAAATTGGTTATGAACGACACCACACTCGTATCAAAGCTTTACGGTGTGAAGTTGCCGCAAAATATTATCGATGAACTTGAAGGCACGGACGATAAACTTTATTTTGTTCACAAAAAAGATCGGCGTACTGAAACTCAAATCGTTGCTGATTTTGAAAAATATTTTGCTAATGCATTTTTTGCCGAATATGAAATTGTACGTGACGTAGAGCCTACATACTTTGGTGCACATCCAAAATGCAAGCCGATGCAATTCTTATTTAGAAAAGATGGCAAAGATGTTTTGGCCGTAGCCGTTCTTAAATATAGTAGTTTATCTCATCCTGCAGTAAAGGATGTAAAATCCGCTTGCAAAAACCAAGGGATTCCTTATTTGCAATTCATTGTTGGATATCCCAATAAAGAGCACTATGTAGTAAGACGCACCCTTGAGGAATTGGGTGAGATTGATTATTTGTATACTGATTATTATTGGCAAAGATGGCCGATGAAGCAATTAGTGGACCTTGCAGAAAAATTCGATAGCGAAGAAGTATGGGAACGGGTAGAATTCCGCAAGAAACACAAGATCAATCTATAAAAATTCCGCCTATACCGTTTTAGGGTAATTAAGGACCGAATGCATTTGCGTCTGCGGTAGGTAAAGCACAGAAACAGATATAGCTTTGCAGACAGCTTTTCTGTGTGCAACCGTGTACCTTTATTAAAAGGTGTTTAACATTTTCGGTCGCTTGATTATACGGGTACGGGCACAAAGTGTCCGTACCCGATTCTTTTAAGGTGATAAATTTGAGTGTATTAGATGAATTAAAAAACGAACAGTTTTGGACAGAATTTCTTGAATATAAAATATCCAGCGAAAACATGTCAACGCACGAAGAAAGGGACTTGCGAAAATTTATTTCCAACGCAGAATATATGCCTATTGCTGATAATATTACAGCAAACCACCCCTTTCCGTTGCCGCAATTACGAGAGTTGAATAAGAAAAGCACAAATAAGAAAAGAACAGTCTTTATCTTCGATCGAGAAGAAAATTTTATTCTAAAGGCTGTTGCATATCTACTCAACCAATATGATCACTTATTCCCCGAAAATCTATATTCGTTCAGAAAAGATATCGGTGTAAAAAAGGCGATAGCAGATTTAGTGAAGAATCCTCATATAACATCCCTTTATAGTTATAAGGTCGATATTCACGACTATTTCAATTCGGTTGATACAGATATGATATTAACGCAGTTGCAAACAGTGCTTAGCAACGATAAACGCTTATTTGATTTTATATGCGGGATAATAAGCGAGCCAAATGTGCGCAACAAAGAAGAAATCATGCACTGCAAAAAAGGCATTATGGCAGGGATGCCTATTTCTGGCTTTTTGGCAAATCTGTATTTGAAAGAACTTGACGAATGGTTTGCTGAAAGGAATATCATTTACGCTCGTTATTCGGATGATATCATTGTTTTTGCGGAAACTCCGGAGTTGATTGCCGAATACAAACAGAAAATTAAAAGTGTTCTTGCCGAGAAAAAACTGGAAGTCAACTGCAAAAAAGAATATAGAACCATACCGGGTGAACCGTGGGAGTTTTTAGGTTTTTCCGTTGCTGTTGATGGTATAGATCTTGCAGCTATTTCTTTGCAGAAAATGAAAGACAAAATGCGAAGAAAGGCAAGGGCTCTTATCCGTTGGAAAAATCGAACCGGTGCCTGTAATGAGCGGGCAATTTTAGCTTTTATACGACATTTTAACCGGAAGTTTTATGACAATCCAAAACAGCACGAGGTAACATGGTGTCGCTGGTATTTCCCCACAATAACGACCTCAAAAAGTTTGCATATACTCGATGAATATATGGTTTCTTGTATTCGATATATCGCAACAGGTAAACACACAAAAGCAAATTACAATTTGCGTTACGAAGAAATAAAAGAATTTGGTTATAGAAGTTTGGTAAATGCCTATTACTACTACAAGAAAACAAATTTGCTGTAACCGTTAGGAGGAGTATATGAAGTGTAAGTTTTGTGAAATGCCAACCGAGATGGTGGAAGGCGTTTATGTTTGCAATGAATGCTGTACAGTTTCATTTTCCAAAGACATTGGATTAAATCAAAAGCAGCAGTTAATTACGGAATATTTGAACAATATTCAGAAACAGTTATTAGAACAACAGGATTACTTGCATACCATTGAACAAAAGCATGTTTTGGGGGAAGAATTATCTGCAACCGAGTTTGAAACACGTGAAAAAATAGCCGAGTTTCAATCAGTACGTTTAGAGCTGGAAGCACATATTAAAAGTAACTCTCAGTTAAAAGAAAAGAACGAAAGAAATTTGTTATATAGGTTATTGATTCTGTCTAAATGGCTTTCAAAATATTTTAGGAGGGATGCCTAATGGGTAAATTTGTTATAGAATGTCCGTCATGCGGTCGATATGCGGAAGCATCGACCGGCTTCTTTGCAAAGAAAAAGATTGACTGTGCTTGCGGATATGTAATCAATGTGAAAACTGATAAACTTTCATCGAAGGTTTGTCCGCATTGCGGAAATACCGTGGTATTTGATCAGAGCAAGGGCGAGGATGCAAAATGTCCTGTTTGTCACGAGAAAATCAATACTCGTGAAAGTATGGCTGCTCTTTCTGAGTTTACTTGTCCGTCTTGTAGTTGCAAACTGTCTGCAGATAAGAGTGCACATACATACTCCTGCCCGCTTTGTGATACGGTTATTAACGTTCAAGAGCGAATTGCTAAAGAAGATATTAAAAACCAAGGTCTTGCAAGCGTTGTAAAATACGAGGGCGGAAATGATACCTTCGTATGGAAGCATCCGATTGAAGATTTCAATCTTGGTTCGCAACTTATTGTTCATGAATCCCAAGAGGCTATCTTCTTCCGTGATGGTAAAGCACTTGATTTATTTGGAGCCGGTAGATACACTCTTGCAACGCAAAACATTCCCCTTCTTGAAAACTTATACAAGCTTCCAACTAACACTACCGAGGTTTTCCACTCCGAAGTATATTTCGTAAATCTCACCACTCAAATGGGTATCAAGTGGGGCACTGACAGTAAAGTTCGCTTGTTTGATCCCGCTTCCGGTTTACATATCGAAATTGGCGCTTGCGGTAATTTCAGCCTTCGTGTTTGCGATTCGAGAAAGCTTCTTGTAAAGCTGGTTGGGACAGCTTCCGAGTTCAAACAGAACGAAATAATGGGCGATCCTTACAGCATCGCTTCTGTTGTTGGTAAATTTAAGGCTCTTGTTATGAACAAGGTAAAAGCCAACATTGCCCGTATTATCAAAGAAAATAACATTAATATACTTGAAATTGATGAGTATATTGACGTTGTTTCCGACAAACTGCGTGTTGCTATCAACGAAGTGTTGGGTGAATACGGCCTTGTTATGCCGGAGTTCTTCGTAACTTCGATTATGACACCAGACGATGATCCCAATTTCCGCCGCCTCAAGCAGCAGTTTGCTGATAAGGCTCTTCGTGTGCGTGAAGAGGAGATCCGCAAGGCAGAAGCGGAAGCGGCACAAGGAAGAAAAATCCTTGAAGCACAAACTGAAGCTCAGCTTAAAATGGTCGGTGCTCAAGGTGAGGCTGAAGCTCTCAAAATCAAAGCGCAGGCTGAAGCCGAGGCATATAAAGCACAAGCTTTTGCGGAAGCAGAAGAAATGCGTGCAAAAGGCTATACTTATCAACAAGAAACCGCTCGTATGGTTGGCATGGAAGCAATGCAGAATGGCATTACAGGTAACGGATCCGGCGGCTCAGGCTCTGCACTTGGTGACATCGCAGGTCTTGGCGTAACCCTTGGTGCAATGGGCGGCGTAATCGGAATGACGAAAGATGCTCTCAATCCCATTATGCAAACATCGGCTGATATTGGTAGCGGTGTTGTAGCTTCTGTCGGTGATACTTGGAATTGCGCCTGCGGCAAAACTAATATTTCTTCTAAATTCTGCCCCGAATGCGGTGCTGCGAAACCCGAAGCGAAAGCCGGTTGGGATTGTGCCTGTGGGCAGAAAAATATCACCTCTAAATTCTGTCCGGAATGTGGAGCGAAAAAGCCTGAAGTTCCTGCAACTTGGAATTGCCCCGAATGTGGAAAAAGCGGAATCGAAACAAAGTTTTGCCCTGAGTGCGGACACAAGAGGGAGGGATAATGATGAATATGCAGTTGAATAAGAAATCAAAATCAGTTATTACTGTATATGCAATCGTTTTATTCGTTTATGTCCTTGCTTTTTTGATTATTCCCTTTAATAAAACCGCCGCCAGCTGGATTTCCTTCGTTTTCACAATTATTGCTATCGCAGGAAGCTTGTTTGTATGTGGTTATGCATTTAACGCAAAACAGACTCTCGTTAGCAAAATATACGGATACCCGATTTTTAGAGTTGGCGCTGTATATGCCATTGCTCAGTTGTCCATTGGCGTTGTTATTTGTGCTATAAGCGCAGTTATAGCAGTTCCCTATTGGGTTGCTTTGCTTGTTTCTGTCATTCTTTTGGGTGCTGCAGCAATCGGTGTTATTATTACGGATAACACACGTGATTTAGTTGAAGAAGTGGATGAAAGCGTTAATGTTGATACTAAAAATGTTACACGCTTTCAAATCTATATTGCCGGTATTGTTGATATCTGTGAAAATACAGAAGTAAAAGCAGATCTTGAAAAGTTGAACGAACTTTTTAGGTTTAGCGATCCTGTAACCAATGATGAAACAAGAGAAATTGAAGAATCCATAAAGAGCATGTTGACCGAGTTGAAAATGCTTGTTGTTGATGGTAGTACAGATGATATCAAAGTGATGATTAAAAAGATTACAAATGCGCTCAACGAAAGAAATCGCATTTGTAAGGCAACAAAACAATAATTTGTGCTACACAGACAACGCCGAGCCAAGCCTGAAAACAGGAAGGTGTAACGACTGGACACGGAGCATCCCAAGTGGATGAAGGCACAGTCTGAACTTGCAGGTAACTGTAAGAGCCGTACAGAAATGATACGACCTCCGCAATAGCGGTGTAACAAAATTGGGAATGTCTTATCAGAAATTTTCTCACAATAATGGGAGATTTGCTATAGGCGGTACACACCGCCCTTGGCGGTCTCGCAAACTACTTGGCTATCACGGGGAATCCCCCTACAAATAGCACCTTTATTATCACTATTGTCATTTTTGCGCTGCTTTTTTGCGTATAGCAGTTAAAAAAGAAACGCAGAGATATAAAGAAAAAAAGAGTAAGTAAACGAAAGGTGAAATATCGCCCACCATATAGCAATATGTGGTTACGCACTCCGTAAATTCGGCGGAACTCTGTATGCGAAAATCGAGGACACTTTATTGTGTTCTCGATTTTTTGTTGGTATAGTTAAATATCTTATATCTATGCGGCATTTTTATTCTGTCCATTGATTAGCCGACACGATTTTGTGTGCTGTATGCCTCAACCGGTGCTTTTTATTGCACTGCCAAAGGGGTGATTTTTGTGTGAAAATATCCGCAGTTCTACGAAAAGTTCTAATAGACTTTTTCAAAAATCCATTAGAACTCGGCAAAATCGGAGAAGACTTTTAGCCCCTGATTTTCACTGTGTTTTTTGATAATAAAACTGTAAAACCCCTGAAAACATCGGGGTTTTCGGGGTTCTCGCTGCGGCCTTTATCTTCCGTTAAATTCCGTCAAGTTCGTTTTTTGACACTTGACTCGAAATCAGTTGTACCTCACGGTACCGTGGGTTCGAATCCCACCGCTTCCGCCAAAGAATAACCGTCATTCTGATACAACGGAATGACGGTTATTTTCTACTCCAAATCAGCATTTTGAGAACTTTAGGAGAGGCAAGACACCTTACTGTTTCATTCCTTCCGTTTCAAATCGTTAAAATACAGGCAATTGTTAATTTGCACCCGTAATCGTTGAATTATAGCCGGCAATCGTTGAATTATAGCCGGCAATCGTTAAATTATTGAAAATGAACTTTTTCTATGCTATAGTTATTTAAAGGATAAGTGAACGGAGGCAAGGATATGAAAAAAGTATTATGTTTAATTGTAGCAACACTTATATTTTTATGCGGTTGTTCTCCTGTAAGCCAGTCAGGTCAATCACATACCGACACACTTTCAAAAGAAGATACATTTACAAAAAATGAGAATGGGAACATTGTTAGTAATTCGGGGGTTGAGTACACCCTCTTGGCCAACGAAGGTTTACTGTACTATTTGGGTGACTTGGACTTTATCGGCAGCATACAAGGAGAAGAAAAATCATCTCAGCATTTGGGACTTTCGTATCAAACAGGGATGTTTGCTATCAAAGATACTAACAATGACAACATCCTGATCAGACGCGCTCCCGATAATGAACGGTTTAGTATTTACCGCAAGGCCTCGTTGCCATCATTCGACTTTGCTGTAGATAATTGCATTCGATTTAAATTTGTTTCCGGTATAGGAAATACAGAAATCGATGTAACTCAAACAACTTGTGATAATGGAATAGTTGAAGCATCGGAAATCGCAGAGTTCTTATCCGATGTCCGTTCACAAAAGGATCCTCGCGAGGCAGGCTTATATGATCTAATTAAGAAACCAGATGGAATGCTGGAAAACTGTTATGTTTATGGCGTAGTTTACGGATTTTTCGAGGAAGAACCTAATTTAGCAGTGCGAATGGATATTACCTCATATAACGATTTGGCATATTCGATTTCTATTGATGGTAAGGAATATGTTTTGCCCACAGAGTGGCTTCATAAAGTAGAAAACAATTGATTTGAAATAGGTTTCTGCACTCTTGCCCCTCCTGCCTTAGAAATGCACCCCCTAAACCAAAAGTGGTGCATTTGTATTAAAATCAACAACAAACACAAAGTCGACATCAATTTATAATAATTACAAGAGGTACGAAATGAAAGTCAACAAAAGCGAATTAAAATGGACAAGAGCTCCGAAACAGTATACGATTGACGATAACAAGGTTGAAATCATTACCGAACCGTTTACTGATTTATGGCAAAGGACATATTATCACTTCAGAAACGATAATGCTCCCGTCTTGCAGCTTGAAACGGATGAAAAATACTTTTCTTTCATCGTAAAAACTGAGTTTGAGAGCAAGGTGCGTTTCGACCAGAGCGGTATTGTTTTATATCTCGACAGTGACAACTGGCTCAAAGCATCTATCGAATACGAAAACGGGCAGATTCAGCGTCTCGGCAGTGTTGTAACGAACAACGGTTACTCTGACTGGGCAACGGTTGACATTGATGCTTCAATCAAATCGATATGGTTCAGATTAAGCCGCAGAGGCGATGACTTCTGCATTGAAAACTCATCTGACGGAAAAACCTTCAAACAAATGCGTATATGCCATATGTTTAATGTAAAAGATAAAATTCAGTTTGGAATATATGCGTGCAGTCCCGAAAACTCATCATTTAAAGCAACCTTCACGGATATGGAAATAACAGAATGCAAATGGCTTGCGCATGACGGACAGCAGCCCGATGAGGAGATTTAGTATGGGTTGCTTATTTGAAATATTGGTTTTACCTTTTGAATTCATTTTTGAATTTATTTTCGGAAACTGGTTTGATGCGATGTCCTGGATAGTACCCAACAACTCCGGAAGTAAGATTAAAAAATTCTTTTTTAAAGGCATAATCGTCATTGAATGCTGTGCGTTTGCTGTAATATCCCTCATCGGCTTACTTACTGCAATTTTTACTGATCTGACAATTTTTGACTTATGGAAATTAATTTTCATTCCACCGGGTATCAGCATAGGGCAGATATTAATAGGTGCTGTTGTAAAGGCTTCGAATAAAAATAATAACTCTGATTCTTGATATTAAGGTGATAAAATGACTGTTTTCGAGAAAATATACGAGGTAGTAAGTAACATTCCTGAGGGAAAGGTTGCAACATACGGTCAGGTAGCTTTACTTGCAGGCAATCCTCGATGGGCAAGAGTTGTCGGTTATGCTTTACACGTGAATCCCGCTCCCGGCATCATCCCCTGCCACCGAGTCGTAAACCGTGAGGGCAGAACTGCAGAAAGCTTTGCTTTTGGTGGAGGCGACGCACAAAGAATCTTGCTTGAAAATGAAGGAATCGTATTTGAGGCTGACGGACATATCGATTTTGAAAAATATCTCTGGCGCATATGAATAAAGTTAAATCTGCATATTATTTTCATAATTTTATCACCAATTATTGTCAATTTTTTCATTCTTATGAAGGTTGACAAAAAACTGAAAATATAATACAATGTAGATACAAATTAAACCTTTGCATGACTGACGGATCAGCGGATTACCGCAAGGGAATGCAAAAGGCAAAAAGCCGACCGTCTGGGCAAGTCAGTTTTTACTGATTTGTCCTTTTTTGTTTTTATAATGTTTCCCAAGGAGTTGATATTTATGGTACACGAAAATTGGAACGGATTCAAAGCAGGAATATGGCAGGATGAAATCAATGTCCGTGACTTTATTCAGACTAACTATCAGGAATATTGCGGCGATGAAAGCTTTCTTGTAGGCTCTACTGAGAGAACGGATAAGCTTATGGCTAAGGTTCAGGAGCTTTTCAGGCAGGAACGCGCTAAAGGCGGTGTTCTCGATATCGATACCGAGACAGTTTCATCACTTACAAGCTATGCTCCCGGATACATCGATAAAGAAAATGAACTTATCGTAGGTATGCAGACGGACAGTCCTCTCAAGCGTGGTGTTAACCCCTTTGGCGGTATCCGTATGGCTCGCCAGGCTTGTGCCGCTTACGGCTACAAGCTCAGCGATAAGGTTGAAGAAGAGTTCACTTTCCGTACAACTCATAATGACGGCGTTTTCAGAGCATATACCGATGAGATGCGTGCCGCTCGCCGTTCTCATGTAATAACAGGTCTGCCCGACGCATACGGCAGAGGCAGAATTATCGGTGACTACAGACGAGTTGCGCTCTACGGTGTTAACCGTCTTATCGAGCTAAAAAAAGCTGACAAAGCCGCTATGGCAAGCGGGAACTTCAACGCTGACACAACCCGTCAGACCGAGGAGCTTTTCCAGCAGATAACATTCCTCGGGTTTATGAAAGAAATGGCAGCTATGTACGGCTACGATATTTCAAACCCTGCAAAAAATGCAAAAGAAGCAATTCAGTGGACTTACTTTGCATATCTTGCTTCCATCAAGGAGCAGAACGGTGCCGCTATGTCGCTCGGCAGAGTAAGCACTTTCTTCGACATTTACATTGAAAGAGATATCGCTAACGGTATTCTTACTGAAAAAGAAGCACAGGAGCTTATGGACGATTTCGTTATCAAGCTTCGTATCGCGCGTCACCTTCGTACGGCTGAATACAATGAGCTTTTCGGCGGAGATCCGATGTGGATAACAGAAGCTGTCGGCGGTATGGGCGAAGACGGCAGAAGCCTTGTTACAAAAAACAGTTTCAGACTTCTCAACACGCTCTACACGCTCGGTTCTTCTCCTGAACCGAATATTACGATTCTCTGGTCAAATTCTCTTCCTGAGGGATTTAAGCGCTTCTGCGCAAAGGTTTCCGTTGATACAGACTCTATCCAGTATGAAAATGACGATGTTATGCGTCCTATTTACGGCGATGATTATGCAATTGCCTGCTGTGTTTCAGCTATGAAAATCGGCAAGCAGATGCAGTTTTTCGGTGCGCGTTGCAACCTTGCAAAGCTTCTTCTTATAGCTCTCAACGGCGGATATGATACATCAAGCGATATGCACATCGGCCCGCAGATGAGCGTAATTGAAGGAAAAGCCCTTGATTATGATAATGTAATGAAGCGATTCGATGAGTACATCGCATGGCTTATGCACCTTTATGTAAATACTATGAATGTCATCCACTATATGCACGATAAATACGCATATGAGAAGACGCAGATGGCACTTCACGATACAGATGTTGAAAGATTTATGGCGTTCGGAATCGCGGGTCTTTCAGTTGTTGCCGACTCCCTTTCTGCTATCAAATATGCAAAGGTGCGTCCTCTTAGAAATCAGAATGGTTTCATTGAAGGCTTCGAAACAATCGGTGATTTCCCGAAATACGGCAATGATGACGACAGAGTTGACCTCATAGCCAAAGATATGACACACAAGGTCATCACTGAGCTTCGAAAGACACCGACATACAGAAATGCCATCCACACTCTTTCGGTTCTGACAATCACATCGAATGTTATGTACGGAAAGAATACTGCCGCAACTCCTGACGGCAGAGGCGACGGCGAACCGTTCGCCCCCGGTGCTAACCCAATGCACAACCGTGAAGAAAACGGAGCTCTTGCTTCTCTCAACTCGGTTGCAAAAATCAGCTATGACGATTGCCGTGACGGCGTTTCAAACACATTCTCAATCACACCTGACACTCTCGGTCATTCTGACGAAGAGAGATACGGAAATCTCGTTTCAATCCTTGACGGATATTTTGCAAAGAAAGCGCATCATATCAATGTTAATGTAATGAACCGTGAAACACTTCTTAAGGCTTACGAAAACCCTGAAGAGTATCCTAACCTCACGATTCGCGTTTCAGGATATGCCGTTAACTTCAACAAGCTCTCACGAGAGCAACAGAGAGAGGTTATCAGCCGTACCTTCCACGAGGCAATGTAATGCTCCGAGTTCATTCTATACAATCACTCGGAACGGTTGACGGCCCGGGTGTAAGATTTGTAGTTTTTCTTCAAGGCTGTCATCTGAGATGTAAATGCTGTCACAATCCTGATACCTGGGACATTAAAATCGGCAAAGAAACATCAGTCAACGAGATTTTTGACAAGGTTAAAAGATATAAAGAATACTTTGGAAAAGACGGCGGCATTACCCTTTCGGGCGGCGAACCTTTGCTTCAGGCAAAGGATGCCTATGAGCTTTTCTCTCTTTGTAAAAAAGAAGGGATAAACACCTGCCTTGACACTTCCGGTTCTGTAATGAACGATGATGTTAAAAAGCTTCTGACGGTTACAGACAGGGTCTTACTTGATATCAAGTACACTAACGATGAAGATTACCGAAAGAATGTATGCTGTTCAATCAAACCGGTATTGGAGTTTCTTGAATATCTTGATAAAAATTCCATTCGGACAACATTCAGGCAGGTTATTATTCCCACGCTCAACGATACCGAAGAAAATATAACTATACTCAAGGAAATCAGAGATCGGCATAGTTGTGTTGATTCCGTTGAACTGCTTGCTTTTCATAAGATGTGCGAAACAAAGTATCAGAATCTGGGAATCGATTTTCCTCTTTCAGATATTCCCGAGCCGACAAAAGAGAAAATGAACAAACTCAATTCACTGTTATAACATAGCAGTAAACCCACGGCGAAATTCGTCGTGGGTTAATTATTTTCAGGTTGATGTGACTGTTTTTTTCTGCTATAATAACAAAGGAGTTGAGAGAATGAGCAAAACTGACTACGAAAAAATGTATAAAAAGATTTTTGACATTATGGGAGAACTGACACCGCTTACCGTTGATTGCGGAGTGCTTTGCGAGGGCGCCTGCTGTAAGGGTGATGAAAAAACCGGTATGAGACTTTTTCCTCACGAGGAGAGTGTTCTTAAAATCAGCAATATTGAAGATGGTGAAAGATTGGCTGTCTGTGAAGGTTGCTGTGAAAGAAATCACCGTCCCCTCGCCTGCAGGATTTTTCCGTTTTTCCCGACGATCGATGAAAAGGGTAAAATCTTTGTTGAACCTGACCTTCGTGCTTCAAGACTTTGTCCTCTCATCTCGCACAGCGACGAAATCATTTTTGATCCTAAATTTTTCAAAGCTTTAAAAAGGGTTGGTAAAATCCTGGCAAAGGACGAAGAATGCCGCAAATATCTTTATAAAATAACAGAAGAGATCGATATCTATAAAAGCTTACTGAATTAGTTGAAACGCAAGATAAAATATGATATCATTAGCTAAAAAAAGGATTGGAGAAAGATTATGATCGATTACGAAAAGAGAATAAAAAGAGTTATTATAACAGAAGAACAAATAGCAGAAAAAATCAAAGAAATAGGCAAAGAAATAGATAAGATTTACGATGGTCGCCCTATACTTCTCGTAAGCATTCTTAAGGGTTCTTTTGTTTTTATGGCTGATGTCTGCCGCGCGGTAAGCGTACCCTGCGAAATCGGCTTTATGTGCGCCAAGAGCTACTATCAGGGCACAGTATCAACAGGTGTTATCAATATTACAATGGATCTTGGCCAGGATGTTAAGGATTACCATGTTGTCATCGTCGAGGACATAATAGACACGGGCAGAACTCTCAAGGATGTTGTTAAGCTCCTTAAAGCAAGAAATCCGCTTTCTCTTCATGTTGTTACACTTCTTGATAAGCCTGACAGAAGACTTGTTGAAATCACACCCGATTGGGCACTTTTTACCATTCCTGATTTCTTCGTAATCGGCTACGGTCTCGACTGCGCAGAATACTACAGAAACCTTCCCTATATCGCTGAATACAATACCGAAGTATAAAGAAAGAACCTGCCTTGCTAGGCAGGTTTTGTTTTCATTCAATGTTCAAAATCAAGAACTATCAGCTCATTTCCCTGAGAACTGATTATATCTTTAATCTGCGAAAAGCTGAGCCATACCGTTGCATCATGCTCATTCGGATGAACTCCGAGTTTTTCACAGTTTTCAAGCTTTTTATCCAAAACAACAGTTACCTCGTGGTTTTCGTCATTGAGAATTCCTAGCGGAGAAACACAACCTGCAGTTACTCCAAGATACTTTTCAAGCCTTTCAGCCGATGCGAAGCTGACTTTTCCTGCATCAAGCTTTGCGCCGATTTCTTTGAGATTAATGCGTGTATCATTATCTGCAGTTATAAGAAAATGCTTCTTCCCCTTCTGGTCACGAATAAAAAGATTCTTACAAATTTTTCCGATCTTGTCGAGACCCTCTGCCTGCATTTCTTCCATTGTATAGACAGGTGCGTGATCCGTAACCTCATAGCTGATGTTATTGTTATTTAAAAATTCATATACTTTATTTTTCATAATCGTTCCTCTATAAAATCAAAGTGCCCTATGAAACATAAGGCACTTATTTTTATTAATCTGTTGTATAGTTGTCGAAATAGCCCTGGATAAAGACGATAGGCGTACCCTTATCGCCTGAGCCTGATGTGAGGTCGCAAAGAGAACCAATAAGATCAGTAAGTCTTCTCGGAGTTGTACCCTCTGAAGCCATTTTGCCGACAAGATTGTCATCCTTCTCCTGGATTTTACCCTTAATAGCTTCCTTGAGCTCATCGCCTGAAAGCTCTGCAAATTCATTGTCTGCAAGATATTTGAGCTTAAGCTCGTTCGGAGTGCCGACAAGGCCGCTTGTATAGGCAGGAGAAACAACGGGGTCTGCAAGCTCCCAGATTTTGCCTACGGGGTCTTTGAATGCACCGTCGCCGTAAACCATAACTTCAATCTTCTTACCTGTTGCTTCAAAGAGCTTCTTCTGAATAGCATCAACGACAGGCTGACAGTCGCGCGGGAAAAGCTTAACCTTATCCTCAGTTGCCTTGTTTGAACCAAGAAGACCGTAATCAGCATTAAAACCGCTTCCGTTTACGGGAGCATTAAGAATCTCGTCAAGACCGTAAACGATTTCTGCGCCTGCAGCTTTAAGGATTCTCTTTGTTCTTGCTCTTGTATGAATATCGCAGTTGATTACATTCTTTGTATAGTCAAGAATTGCTTTTGCGTTGTTTGCGAAGATGATTTCGCACTCTGCACCGCATTCACGAACAAGGCTTTCATAATATTCAACATAGTCAACACCTGTGAATGTATGCTTCTCATAGCCGAAAAGCTCACGATACTTTGCAGTTGAAAGAACATCCTTGTAAGGGTCAACACCCTTTTCATCGATAGCATCCATAGAAACAAGATGGTTACCAACCTCGTCTGAAGGATACGAAAGCATAATAACAACTTTCTTTGCTCCCTTTGCGATACCGCGAAGGCAAATTGCAAAACGGTTACGGCTGAGAATCGGGAATATAACGCCAACTGTTTCGCCGCCGAACTTAGCCTTAACATCGGCTGCAATATCATCAACGGTTGCATAGTTACCCTGCGCTCTTGCAACAATAGCTTCTGTCATAGCTACGATGTCGCGGTCATTAAATTTAAAACCGGCATCCTCAGAAGCTTCAAGAACAGAGCTTGTTACGATTTCAACGATATCGTCGCCCTCTTTGATGATCGGGGCTCTGACACCTCGGGAAACTGTACCTATCATACGACTCATTACTAACAACTCCTTTGTATGCAAAAAAGCATACACACAAATTTTACGACTATTGATTATAACACCATATAATTAGTTTTTCAATATTTTTTTCAAAAAAAATCAAATTTTACAATAACATTTATTACTCAAATAAACTTAGATTTTTTATTAAAGTGCAAACGGCAGGTACCTTCAGATACCTGCCGAAATAATATATTATTTTTTAATCTTTTTTGCTTTCTTTTCTGCCAAGCGACGAGCCTTATCAGCCTGTCTTTCAGCCTCTTCCTTCTTCTGAGCTTCAAGATTAGCTGCATCCTCAGCCTCAATTCTTGCCTTAGCTTCATCATAAAGAGATGCAAGTTCATCATAATGAGTATAGTTTTCTTTCTCATTAAGCATCTTTTCAGCGTCAAGATACGGCTTTGCTGCTCTTGCAAAGGTAGCATGGATTTCCATTTCCTTCTTAGACTTCTTCTGCCACTCTTTCTTAGCTTCTTTTTCTGCCTTAATAAGAGCTTTGATTTCTTTTGCCTTAGCTTTATCCTTATTTTTCTTCGCTTCATCCTGCTTAAGATAAAGCTCTCTGAGCTTCTCGTCGCAAGCATCTTCAGCATCGTAATAGCTTTCAAGAATTGAGTAATCAGGCTGAACGAAATCCGAAATCGACTTATAATTAGCATCGATAGCTGTGCGTGATACGAGCTTATGTCTCGCAACCTCAAGAGCAAAGCTGCGAAGCTCTTTTTCTTCCTGCGTTGACTTAGGCATATTCTTTGCTTTTTCAAGCTCTGCCTTTATATCATCTCTGTTTGAATTGAAGAGACCTGCGAGACCTGCATCATAGATCGGTATATTTATTGCAAGCTTAGATTTATATTCATCGCTTGAGAATTTATTAATCTCCGCGCGAACCATCTTTGAAATCTCGATTTCTTCGTTATTTTTAACAGCTTGTTTATAAGCTTTCTTATCAGCTCTCTTGTCTGCTTTAGAAACAGCAACCGGCTCCTTATCAGCAAGTTCATCTGCTTCACGGATATAGTCAATTGCTTCAACCAAAGTACGGTCATTTGTTACGCCATTACCGAAATCTTCAAACATAGCACGGATTTTAAGAATACGGATAATACCCTTATGCTGAGTTTCTTTAAGGTCATAGAAGAAGAACGGCACAAGGTTAAGGAATGCACCTACAGCAGCCATAACAATCAACGCTGTAATGATATCACCAAGAAGGCCGGGTTTACCCGTATTGACATCAAGGATATCAAACGGAGAATCCTTGTATCCATTACCCTCATAGATACCGTACTTTTCATAAACAAACGGAAGAACGGATGATGTTGCAAGGGTAACCATATTACCGATAGTCTGGACGGTACCAAACATTCCGTCAACACGCTCACCTGTTTTATACTGATGGTAGTCTCTGATATCTGCCTGGATAGCGGGAGTTGTAATCTGCTCGAATGCGCCGAACAACCAGTTGAAATAGACGCAAACAGCAAGCCACCAAATGCTTGACTTGTTAATACCCATAGCAAGAATACAGATAATATTCATCGTATTAATGCCGATAAGAACCCTCTTCTTGCCGAATGCACGAATGCAGAACGGAGCAATAATCATACCCCACATTGATGCATTGCCGACAACCGTATTGATAAGACTCATCGTTGAGCCTTCGCAAGCGTGGCCGTAGTTATATGTCCAGGACATAATATTACCGTATGACGACTCAAGGAAACCGAGCCAGCCTGCAAGCGCAATAATCCAGAAATACTTGTTTCTTGCAACTGAACGGAAGGAATCCATAAAGTTAACCTGAACAACTCTGGTTTTTGCCTGAACAATCTTTTCTTTTGTATTTGCAAATACAACCGCCGTAAGCGAAACACCGATAATTGCAAAAATAGGATAACCTACACGGTAAACCTTGATGTCATAGAGATCATTATTAGTAAGGAACTGAGAAATAAGAGGAAGAATTATGTTTGCAATGGACGGAGCAAGCGAATAAACAACGCTCTTGATTGCAAGAACATCGGTTCTCTCCTGCGTATTCGGCGAAAGCACATGAATAAGATTCGTATACGCATCATTAAAGAAATTGAAGAAGAACTGCAATAACAAGTTAAATATAAGAACAACAACTATTTTTGCTATGTATCCACCGTCGAAACCGAGAATTCTCATCGGGAACAGACTGTAAAGCAGATTATACGGGAAATAAACATATCCCAAAACAATAAGCACAGTCGGAATACCCATCGACAAAAGATACGGGCGGTATTTACCGGCTTTGTTTCTCGTGTTGTCGATCATATTTGCTCTGATTGCTGTCAAGGGAATATTCGCAATCGTCGCAATGAGATAAAGGATATACATATGCGTAGGAGAAACACCTATAGCGCCGCCGACTATCATATTATTAATAGTAACAACAAGCTGGTGTCCCATATAGATGATAAAGTACGCACCGATACCACCGCCTGCGTACGCCGCAATTTCCTTAAAGGTCATATAGCGGCCCGGCATTGGAATTTTCCAATACACTCTTAAATCTGAAAGTAAGTTTTTTGCCTTGCTTATCAAATTTTCAACCCCTTTTTAAATTAATGTGCATGAGCCTAAAAAAGCACACACACTTCCATGTATACCATAGTATTTTAACACATCCGAACTTTTTTTGCTACAGATAAACTTGAAAACGCAAATTTTTGTTTAATTCGTCCATTATCAACCTTCAAAACTATTTATTTTCAACAACAAATTTACTGTTACGGCAATTTATAACCTGCTGTAAGATAAATATCATACCAATCCTCTCTGGAAAGAGATATATCTGCTGCTTTTGAAATTTCTTCAAGTCTTGTCACATTAATACTTCCGACCACCGGTTGCATCTTTTCAGGCAAACGGAGAAGCCAGGCAATCGCAATTCCCGTATCCGTCGTGCCGTATTTTTCTGCAAGGTTTCTAAGTTTAATATTCAGCTCTTCAAAATCGGGATTTTCGAGGAAGGTACCGGAGATAAATCCGTGCTGAAGCGGAGACCATGGCTGAACTGTTATACTATTTAGCCTGCAATAATCTCTTAAATAGCCGTCATAGTTTATTCCGTCTCTGTTCTGCAGGTTAACATTCGCTCCGCTACTGATCATCGTTGCATTAGTGATACTAAGCTGCATCTGATTTATTTTAATATCCTGCTTCACGGCTGTTTTGAGAAGTTCGATCTGCGAAGCACTGTGATTCGACACACCGAAAGCTCCGACCTTGCCACTTTCGTAAAGATAATCGAAAGCTTCTGCCACCTCTTCAGGCTCCATAAGCAAATCAGGACGATGCAGAAGAAGAACATCAATCTTCTCAACACCAAGGCTTTTAAGCGAATTATCGACTGAATTTAAAATATGCTCTTTTGAAAAATCATACATTTCCTTGCGTATTCCGCATTTGGTCTGGATGATTATTTTATCTCTCAGACTCTTGTTTAGAGCAAGACCCGATCCGAAAACCCTTTCGCACTCACCGCCACCGTAAATATCAGCATGATCGAAATAATTATATCCAAGCTCGACAGCTTCCGAAATGTATCTTTCGGCTTCAGATGCACTCATATCTGCAATACGCATACATCCGAGAGCTACCTGAGAAACTTCGATATTTTCTGAAAAAGTTTTAATGTATTTCATAATGACCTCCGTTTTTGCTTGTTACATAAATCATACTTTATATGAAAGTAATAATCAAGCTATAATTATTCTATTGACGAAAAATAATAATTACTGTATTATAAAATTAAAGTAATGCAAAGGGGTGTTCTTATGAAAAAGAATCTAAAAAAACTACTGTCAGTATTCCTGGCAGTAATTATGGCAACCTCTCTTTTTACAAATTCTCTTGCAATGAGCGGCGATATTGACCCTGAAATCATTGCGGAGACCTCACAAACAGCCGTTCAGATTGAAGCTGAGGGACTTGTCCTTCTTAAAAACGAAGATAATGTCCTTCCTCTTGAAGGAAAGAAAATCAATGTTTTCGGCGCCGGCTCAGTTTCTCCTTTCATTGGCGGCTCAGGCTCCGGCAGTGTTATCTCAGAAGATCCTGTCACCTTCTACGACGCTCTTGAAAATGCCGGCATTGAGTATAACAAAGAGCTTCGTGAGCTTTATGAGAAGCATTGCGGCTCAGGCGGCGCTCCCAAAACAGACAATACCGTTATAAACAATCTTCTTGCACTTATTTTCGCAAAGAGTTCTCTTGATGAACTAAACCCCAAAAAACTTACTGATGAAATAATGAGTTCATCAAAAACATATTCTGATACCGCAGTTATTGTTCTCAGCAGAACAAGCGCTGAAGGTACTGACCTTACCGAAGAAGTTCTTCAGCTCAAAGACGAAGAAAAAGCTTTACTTGAAAAAGCTGACGCAACATTTGAAAATATCATTGTTCTTTTTAACACAGCAAACATTATGGAAATGGGTTGGCTTGATGAATACGAGCATATCAAAGCAGCCGCCATCATCTGGATTCCGGGTGAGTTTGGTATGACAGCCGTCGCTCAGATGCTTAAAGGAGATGTTAATCCTTCCGGCAAGCTCGCTGATACGGTTGCATATAAAATAAGCGACCATCCTTCAAATGTATGCTTCGGCGACAACAAATATGATGGCATCCTTTCAGAATACTATGTTGAATACCTTGAAGGTATTTATGTAGGATACCGCTACTTTGAGACCTTTGCGAAGGATAAGGTTCAATATCCGTTCGGATACGGTCTTTCTTACACAACATTCAAAAAAGAAATCGTAAATTATGACACATCAGGCGGCATCATCAGCATTGATGTTAAAGTAACAAATACAGGTGACCGAAGCGGTAAGGAAACAGCTCAGATTTATTACAGTGCTCCTTACTACAACGGCGGAATCGAAAAAAGTGCAATCTGCCTTGGCGGTTATGCAAAAACCGACATCCTCGCTCCGGGCGAAAGCGAAACACTTACAGTAACCTTCAAGGCTGACGAAATGGCTTCTTATGACCATAAGAACACTCAGGCTTGGGTTCTTGAAAAAGGAACATATAAGATTATACTCGGTGAAAATGTCCGCGAGCATATCGACAGCTTTGATTACACTGTTTCTGCCGACAGAATCATCAAGTACGACAGTGCAACGGGTACAGAAATTGTCAACAGATTTGATGATGTATACAACGGTTTCACCGTTCTTTCAAGAGCAGAGGGTGCAAACAGCTTCCCCGTTTTCAGACAGCTTAAGGCTACGGCAGACATTAAAAATGTTGACAAGCTTCCCGAACCCGTAACCGAAGGCGAAGCACCGAAAACCGGTGTTGAATACGACGAAGTTATAACCTTACAGGATGTCTACGAGGATGAAAGCCTTTGGGATGCCTTCCTTGACCAGCTTACGGTTGATGAAATGACTTATATGGTGATTGACGGCGGATACAACACAAGAGGAGTGGAGCGTCTCGGTATTCCTCAGACTTGGGACAATGACGGTCCTTCAAGCATAAAGGGTCAGAACGGTCTTGTTTATGATGACAGCGGCACAGCATATCCTTGTGCAACTGCTCTCGCCTGCACCTGGAATGTTGAGCTTGCCGAGATTTTCGGAACAGGCGTCGGCAAAGAGGCAAAGGATATGGGCACTGATGTATGGTACGCACCCGGTGCAAATATTCACAGAAATCCGCGCGGCGGAAGAAACTTCGAATATTATTCAGAGGATCCTCTTCTTTCAGGTAAAACGGCAGCAGCAGTTATCCGCGGATGCAGCTCGCAGAACCTTGTTGTAACAATCAAGCACTTTGTTATGAATGATCAGGAATCACACCGTGAAGGCGTTTTTACCTGGGCAGATGAACAGACTATGAGAGAAATCTACCTCAAAGCTTTCGAAATACCTGTCAAGGAATCAGACTGCCGTGGTGTTATGTCAGCTTTCAACCGTATCGGTGTTAAGTGGTGCGGTTCAAGCTCAGCACTTCTTAATGATGTTCTGCGTAACGAATGGGGATTTGAAGGATTTGTTGTTTCCGACTATTCGTGGAACTTTACGGGTTCAGGTTATATGAGCCCCGTACTTGCTGTATACGGTGGAAATGACACTATTCTTACAGGTATATGGGCAGTCAATGTTATTTCACATGTTATTGCTGTTAAGTCAGCATATGAAAGAGATCCGGTCGGCTTTGGAACAGCATTGCGTCAGGCCTGCAAAAACCTCTGCATTATGAAGATGCACACCAAAGCCTTCCTCGAACCGTATGAATATGACGGTTCACTGGGAAGTTTCCTTGAAAGCCCTGATGAATGGGAATTCGAAAGTCCTTACATCTGGTCAGGAATAAGATATCTGCTCAATAATGTTGCAAATGTAATTATCTTCTTTGTAGGTAAAATCCTTTAATACTTTAACAGCATCGATTCCTTACGGTTTCGGTGCTGTTTTTATTGAAAATTTTGTCAGATTATGATACCATTATGCAAATCAGTTTTTGAGGGGTTTTTCCTGTGAAATCAGTTATTTCTTTTATCAAAAAAGAGGCTGTTCTCAGCATTTCGCTTCTTTGTGCAGTAGTTACAATGTTTTTTGTACCGCCTGACGGACAGTATATCGGCTACATAGATTTGCATGTTCTTTCACTGTTGCTTTGCCTGATGGCTGTTGTTGCAGGCTTCCAGAGCTGCGGAATTTTCCGTTGCCTTACATATTCGTTGCTGAAAAAATGCAAAAGCGGTAGGTTACTCGGTCTCATTCTCGTTCTGCTCCCCTTTTTCAGCTCAATGCTTGTTACAAACGATGTTGCTCTGCTTGTTTTTGTACCATTTACCATAGGTCTTCTCGCCGAAATGAAATGTGAAAAATCTGCAGTTCCGCTTCTTGTTCTGCAGACTGTTGCCGCAAATCTCGGCAGTATGGCAACACCCGTAGGCAATCCGCAAAATCTGTTTCTATATTCAGAATACAATCTTACGGTATCAGAATTTTTCTCAACTACCCTTCCGCTGACGGCTTTGAGCCTGATTCTTCTCAGTTTTTTCTCCTTGCCTGTTCTTCCGAAAACATTACCGGGAATCGGGTTGCAAAAAGAAAAAATCGAAAAACCGGCTTATCTCGCAATTTACTGCATACTGTTCGTCGTCTGCCTGCTGACAGTTTTTCATATCCTGAATTTCACTGTTTTGTTGGCTGTAACAATTATCGTTATACTGTTAATCGACCGTAAAATCCTCCTGAAGCCTGATTATGCTCTTCTTGCTACTTTCGTGTGCTTTTTCATTGTTTCGGGAAATCTCGGCAGAATAGATGCCGTAAACACTTTTTTAAAGAACCTCCTTAATAAAAGCGCATTACTTACGGCCGCAGGAGCAAGTCAGATTATAAGCAATGTACCTGCTGCAGTGTTGCTTTCAGGCTTCACAGATAACTGGAAAGAGCTTCTTGAAGGAGTCAACATCGGCGGTCTCGGAACTCCGATAGCCTCTCTCGCAAGCCTTATAACGCTTAAGCTATATCTTCGTTCTGAAAAAGCAAAGCCGGGAAAATTCATTATTATTTTTCTTGCGGTGAATGTTATATTCCTTGCTATCTTGTTAATCACAACAATGATATTTTGAAAATACCCGTTGAAAAAAGTTTTCTTAACTTCGTTCAACGGGTATTGATTTATTTTATAAAAATATTTTCCAAAGCAGTATCCGACCGACTTATTTAAAATGCTTTACCGTCAAATTCTACTTTTCCGTCAGGAGTAATTACAACACTGTATGTCTCTAAAGTATTTCCTTCGGGTGACCATCCCGCATCATATTGGATAACATAGTTGCCGTCAACTATCTGAACAACAGGAATATCTGCACCGGTTGACGGATTCGAAATTTCTGCAGTAAGATTTGCCGTCCAGAGCACATTACCCGTAAGATCCGTTTTCATAACAGCATCCGTTTTGCCGGGTGAAATAAGAAGTATACCGTCCTTTAATTTTCTTATACCGCTCTTTGCGCCGACATATTTTTTCTCAACGGCATCTTCACCTGTTTTAGCATCAATGATATACATATTTCCGTTTGCTACGAGATAGATATGGTCCGCTGTATAGTCAATAACAGCCGATGTTGTTTCATCAAACTCTCTGCTCCACAGTTTTTTGAGCTCCTTGTCGTAGCACTCAAGAGTATAGACATTCAGGCTGTGATCAAAAACCTGCAGATAGAAATGCTCAAAATCTGCCGAGAAAGTTATTTTCCTCTCCACCGGCCATTCACTCTTACAATCAATTATCGAACCACCCAGACCCGCAAAAAATCTGTACTTCGTAAAATTGGCATTGCTTTGATTGTCAAGCTCTGCCGTATAATAAGAGCCTTCAAAAAACTCATAGTCAAAATCACTGCCAGGCGAATCATCATTTTTAGTGTATCTTATCTTTACATCATCACCGAAAATATGCCTTGCAACAGTTCGTATTTCTTCCATAGTAAACATCGGCTCTGACCAATCAAGGTATGAAAAGAACACATATCTGTTTACAAGAACCGTCGGCACTATATAGCTCTTACCGTCAACCTCGTATGTATTGACATTCTGATATTTACCGTAAAGAACAAGCGAGTCTCCTTCAATAATACGCGTCTCGGTCTGCTGACCTTTGATTACTGCGTAATTACCCGTCGGCTGATAGTAACCGTCCTCGGTTTTAAATGCTTCATACTCAACAAGAGCCGTATATTCTTTTTCATTGCTTTGGATAATTTTTGTTACATAACAAATGAAATTTATCTGTGCACCTTCATAAACCTGAGGAAAGCGTTGCAAAGAATTATACGGTGCACGGAAATAGTCTGTATCAAAATATTCAACCAAAAGCTTCTGAGTCTCATTGAGATTGTCAGCCTCACCTCGAAGCTTAACATTCATAAGCCCGAGACTGTCGTCATTTTCAACACTTTTGGGTGCTCGGGGCGCCCCTTCGTTTCCAACATCAGCTATTTCACCGACCCCTGTTTTCCCGTCTTCTTTTGAAGACTCAACAACCTTCGGAATAATCAATGCACACGCAACGGCGATAGCAACAACACAGACAGCCGCAACAACAGCAACAATTATTTTTTTACCTGATTTCTTTTTCGGCTGAGTAGGAGTTATTTTATTCTCATCTACAAACTTCACCATACAATAAGGGCAGAATTTACTCTCATCCGGAAGCTCTTTACCGCAATTTTTACACAACAAACCAAATCACTCCGCTACATCATAAAGTTTAACCGATACCTGCAACGAGATATCGGTTAAATTATAATATTATTTAATAAGATTTACAAGTTCAAGCCGGAATTATTTTTATATTCTTTCCTGAAGCAAAATTACTCTTCATATACAGCGTCCAGCATACCAACTATTTCAAGCTCTGAAATCGGCTCGCCGTCAATCTCAACGGTGTAAACCTCAAACTCCCCTTCATCCTTATCGGTAAACAAGAACTGAACAACACATTCAACTTCTTCGTCATAATATGTGCATCCGCCTGTAAACTGAACGACCATACCCTTTGATGATTCAAACTCTTCCCACTCACCGTTTGAGAAAAAGTCCTCAAATGCCTCACCTATTGTTTCGCCGGGATAAGCCTTAAGTTCACCCGTCTTCACCGTTTCGACATAATCGGGACTAGACAAGAAAACAAAAACAACAACAGCTATTGCAATTGCACAAACTGCACCTATTACAATACCGATAATTTTCTTTTTCTTACTGTCATTTTTCTCTGTCGGCTGCGCATAAACCTGAGCGCCGCAGCTACATACCGTCATATTGTCCTGAAGTTCTCTTCCACAATTATTACATTTCATAACATTATCCTCCGTTACTGATTTTGACAATTAATTTGATTAAGATTATTTGCGTTGTTAACGCTGTTTGCTGCATTAAACCCAGCTTCCAAAGCATTAAAAGCCTGTTTGTTTGACACGACAAAATTTCTCGTCAGAAAACTGAAAACACAAGCGACTACACCTATAAGACCTCCTACAAGTGTGTTATAGACAAGATTAATTATAAGCGGAGACAGAGGTTCAAATTTAGCAACTATTCCGACCGGTTGCATAACAACATTCTGCGCATACTGCATATCTTCCTTAGAAATTTTAAAATTTCTCGCGGCAATAAGCAACACAACTCCTCCGTATAATGCTCCTTCGAATGCTCCTTCAACAAGATTTATAATCAATGTTGCAACGCCTATTACAACTTGCAGCACTGCTATAATTCTCCACACCGTCGCTTCTGTTTTAATCTTTTCTGACAGTTGAAAAACCAAATGGTTCAAATTCTCCCCCCTTGCCGATAAATAATCGCGGAATCAGCAAAAAATGTGACCGCTGACAATATTTTACAATATCAGCGGCCTTCTTGTCCTATGCAGACTGCATAGGACAAAATAAAATTTTAATGTTATAATTCAACGGTAAGTTCGGTTATATTCGGGTATCTTTTGTTAGGGTCAAGATTGATACATTTTTCAATCACCTTTGAGAATTTTCCTTTATAAAGATTCTTAGACGGATGCTCTCCCGTTAGCATAACATTCATAAGAATTCCGAGAGAAAAAATATCCGAACGAGGATCAGTTTGAGTTATACCGTATTGTTCAGGAGCGGCAAAGCCTGCCGTTCCTACAAATGCAGTATCTACGGGCTGATAGTGTTTAAAAATCCTTGCGGCATCAAAATCAATCAGTTTGACATTTCCCTCACTGTCTATCATAATATTTTCCGGTTTTATATCACGATGAATAATATTCATCGAATGCAAAGCTTCAAGAGCTGAGCAGACACCTTTTGATACCGTCTTAGCACCCTCAAGCGTGTAGACACCCGTCGACAGAACATCCGCAACCGTCATTCCGTTTATGTATTCTTCAACAACACGGCATTTACCGTCAACTCTTTCGACGCTGTATATCCGAGGTAAATTCGGGTGCGAGATTCTGCTGAGTATTTCATATACACTGCCGTCAGACTGAAATTCTCTGACAACAACCCGCGTGTCCAGGACCTTATGACGCATTACTATAACTGATTTATTTTCACTACGCTTCAAAGCCTTGACAAAGGCAAATTGCTCTGCAATAATATTTTCAAAATAAGGCAAAAAAATCACTTCCAAGAGGTTAAAAAATATGAAAAGCACAGATCAACTTATGGACGAATTAATGAAAGCACACAACATCAGCAATTATCTTAAGGAAAACAGCATATATATGATAAGTGATGAGTTGCCGACCTACTTAACCAATATACTTAAAAAGAAACGATTAGTCAAGTCTGCCGTTATCAAAAGCTCTGAGCTCAGCGAAGTAATGGGATATCAGATTTTTTCCGGAACCCGTAAGCCCTCCAGAGATTCCTTGCTGAGTCTGTGCATAGCAATGCAGCTTGATGTTGAAGAAACGCAGGAAATCCTTAAAATAGCTCAATTCGCCTCACTTTATCCCAAAAGCAAACGCGATTGTATAATTATAAACGGTATCGCAACGAATAAAACCGTTGCTCAAATCAACGAAACCCTATATGAGCTGAACGAAAACACAATCAACCAATAAACTCTTCCCTGAAACAACGGTTTTCAGGGTTTTCTTTTGTTAAAAACTACAAAAAGCATTTTTGTTTTTCTACATTCACATAAATTTATTTAATTGAAAAGGCTTCGGTTTTATGTTAAAATATTTTTATGTAAATTTTTAGGAGGTTTGAAATGGGACAAGCATTAAAAACTGAAAAATATGTTAAGAAAAATGAAATGACCGCCTTTTGTGTTGCCGGACTCGGACAAGGTATGATTTACGCCTTGATGTCCAGCTACATAAGCGACTATTATCTCAATGTTTTGCAGCTTACCCCTATGTTCGTGCTTTTGCTTATGCTTCTTGCACGAGTATGGGATGCCATCAACGATCCGCTTATGGGTATGATTGTTGACCGCAGCAATCTTAAAAGCGGCAAAATGATTCCTTTCATCAGGATGGCCATTATACCCGTTGCAATTATGACCTTGCTTATGTACCTCAGTCCCAATCTCGGAAGCACAGAGATTATGGTATATTCTGCAATCGTTTATGTTCTTTGGGGTATGCTTTACACCGTGGGAGATGTTGCCTTCTGGGGTCTGCCGAATGTTATGACCCCGAGTTCTGAGGAAAGAAGCTCGGTTATTTCCGTAAGTAAGATTTTCAACAGCATCGGCTCTGCCGTACCTGAGGTTCTTTTCCTTGTTATCGGTCTTATCCTTGCAAAAGTTGTTGAAACTTCAGCAAATCCGATTGACCCACTTACCATTCAGAAAAGAAAATATCTTATAATGGCTATCGTAACGGTAGCTATCGGCTCTATTCTTTATTCCCGCGCTTGCTTCGGCGTTAAGGAAAGAGTTAAAATGCCCGTCACAAGGCGTAAAAAAGGCGAACCTTCACTGCTTAAAAGAGTATTCACTTGCAAGCCGCTTTTACTTGTTCTTCTTATGGGTGTTCTTTCAAGCGGCCGTTATATGGTTTCAGCCGCAGCTATTCATGTTGCCCGTTACTCTTTTTATATCGGTCCGGATCTTGCAACACTTGCTGATGATGCCGCAAGAAGCGCCGCAATAGAAGCAAGTATTTCAACCGTTAAAACAGTTTTCCAGATAAGCTCTATCGTAGGTCTTTTCGGTGCAACCCTCTTTATGCCGAAGCTTATGAAAAAGTTCGACTATAAGAAGCTTGTCATCGTAAGCTGTCTTGCAGGTTTTGCCGCAAGTATTGTTACGACGATCGTCGGCTGGTTCACAATGAACCTTTACGCTTGCATCCCCTTCATCATTATTTCCTGCATTCCTCTCGGCGTTATCAATACAGTCTGCTTTGCAATGATTTGCGACTGCCTTGACTATATGGAACTTAAAACAGGCTTCCGCGACAATGCACTCGGCGCCGCTTGCCAGGGCTTCATCAACAAAATCGGTAACGCATTTGCAACATCAGGCATCGTTATTATGTATATGGTAATCGGCCTTAAGCCCGATCAGATGCTTTCTTCCGAGGCTGTTGTTGCCGCAACGGAACTGGCACCAAGTCTCAGATTTGCAATGTTTACCCTTGTTTCCATTGTTCCCGGTATCAGTATGTTGCTTTGCTCCATCCCCATGTTCTTCTACAAGATCGCAGGTAAAGAAAAAGAACGAATCGTTTCCGAGCTTGCAATTAAGAGAAAAGAACGCGGCATTGACATCAGCAACGAAGTATAATAAAGCACAAAATCACCGTAGTTTAACTGCTACGGTGATTTCTTGTTTTGAATCATATTTTTGTTTAAAAATCAGATTACTTTCTGTTTATAAAAGCAACCATTTCAAAGTCTTTGGGGTTATGACGGACTATATAGTCGATATAGGAATCAATCATTTCCGCCGTAAAAATATAGCCTGACGGATTCATATGGCCTCTCAGATAGAACTTTTCTCTGAACCGCTCATCATAAACAGGACCATATTTTCCGATATCAATAACATAGGAATTATCAAAATAATCCGCCAACTCATACAGTGCATTCCGCACGGCTGTTGCATCGGCCTCTCTGTTTCTGTGAGGCTCTTCAGGAAATGTTACAAAAAAGAACTTAGCATCAGGACTTATCTCTTTATACTTTGCAACAATAGAAGCATAATAGCCAATAAAGGTTTTTCCGTTTTCGCTATAGTCAGATTTAACGTCGTCAAGCGAGCCAACAGGCATTCTCGCGTTGTAGACATCATTAACGCCGAGAGCGATTACATATGCCTGTGCGGCTTTTTCTTTATCCCAGAAGCCCCGTTCTTCAGCAAAGGATTCAATATATTCCTTCGCCGTCATACCGCCTCTCGAAAAGCTGTAAGCCGTAAGGCCGTTTTTTCTTGCAATGTGCTGACCCCAGGAATATTCATAAAAGTCGTGATAGTTTTTCGTACCGTCTTCATTAACAGTTTCAAATTCTCCTGAAGATAAACTGTCTCCTATAAAAGCAATCGTTCTGAAAATTGAAGTATGACTATATCCGCTGACGAAAGAATCAAGCGGTTTTTCGTTATCATTATACAATACTTTTTCCCAGTTCATAATATCACCCAATCAGAATTCAGGTTTAAAAGACGGCATAAGCTGAAGCTTGAAAAGATTTGCCGTATGCTTTTTGTCAATAATCGCTTTCTTTTCCTTATCTTCTATCTTGCCCGTTCTGATATACACATCAAGCTCGGCATAGGTGAAGCCAAGATTCTCTTCGTCGGTTTTACCGCAAAGACCGTCAATCGGAACCTTATCAACCAGTTCATCAGGCAAGCCAAGCACACGACCGATTTCTTTTACCTCTGTTACGGTAAGAAAAGACATAGGTGAAAAATCACCGACCGAATCACCGTAACGGGTTGAATAACCAACCCAATCCTCTGAAAGATTGCAGGTATTGCAAACCCTTCCGTTACAGCTTTGGGAAACCGCATAAAGAGTTGACATTCTTATTCTCGGAGGAATATTCTGCTTCGTCTGAGTGGTTATTTCAAGACCCTCCGGCATATTTGCAATAATACCGTCAACCGCATCTTTGATATTTACAACATAATACTTGATATCCAGATGGTTAACAAGCAAAAAAGCTTTATCTATATCGTGTTGCTCACCCTGCGGCATAAGAACGCCAATAACCCTCTCTTTTCCAAGCGCCTCAACGCAAAGCGCCGCCGCAATAGAGCTGTCCTTACCGCCCGAAATACCGATAACAGCATTGCAACCTTTACCGTTTTTTTCAAAAAAGTCTCTTATCCATTCAACACATTCATCTTTAACTTTTTTTGCATCAAACATCTTAATCTATCTCCGTTCGTTACTTAAAATACATTTACCTGACACATTTTCATCGTAAGCAGTGCCGCGTTATGGCTGTCCGTAGTAACTCCCGCACAGCAAGAGGAATCTACGCTGACTTTCGTTTCAAGAAAATTCGCCTTGAGCAAAAGAGCGTTTGAAACTACACAGATATCTGTGCAAAGACCAATAAGCTCTATTTCAATTTCAGACAGGTTATAATTATCATTAATATACTTAGGAAGCTCCACAGAACCGAAAGTAGGTTTTTCTATAATCTTATATTCTTTGCCGCTAAGAGCCGCCTGAACCCTTGCATCAAGCGCCCATCCGTCAGTACCCTTGATGCAATGAGGAACAGGAAGATTATTTCCCTCCTGCGTTTCCATATAATTTTCAAGGTGGGTATCATATGTCACGATGATATCACCGTCAAAGGTTTTGATTTTATTGACAACATTTTCAACAATGCCGACAGCTTCAGGCGTACCTAAAGCACCGTCAACAAAATCTTTCTGCATATCAACAACCACAAGTATCTTTTTCATCCTGATCACCTGATTAAAGAATTGAACCTATATTGAAAGAAAACTCAACAGTTCCGTTTATAAGACCCGTTATTAGTGTTACAAAAGCCTTAATAAAATCAATCATTGCAACAATCATATTTTCATCAGGCTTATCAAAATCCTCGTCCGTTCCTTCAAACGGTGCAAGACTTGCATTATCAACATTGACCATATACTGAGGATATTTCTCGTTGTCAACCGTCATATCATATCGCATTATCTCAACCGACGGAGCTTCAATCGGTGCGAAATAATTATGATGGAGATCCTTTATAAACCATGTTGTATCAGGATACATACAGGTTGAAGCATCAATCTTAAAATCAGGTGAAACATACTTCATGTTTTCGGGAGAAACAGATGAAAGATATTCTTCACTAAGGACTTCATCGTAATCTGCGCAGGTTGCTCCGAAGGACTGTCTGTAAACCGATGTATCGGCATCGCTCTGAACAGTCGCTCCTTCGTATACGGGAAATTCGGGGAGATTATACTTAGCGAAGATATAGAAGTTAATTCCGGCGTCTTCCATTTCACGCATTGTATCAAGTATATTTACCTGAACGGTATAATAATACTCGTCAGCCTTTGCGATAAATCCAGCATATTCTGCTCTTACTTCGTCCGTATTGAAAATATAATCCCTTGCTGTTTCATAAAGTTCAGGAGTTACCATAGCCCAGTAAGAAAGCCAGCCGCCGAAAGTATTACGGATAATCAGCGGGAATAAATCATCTTTAAAATTATCGACGAATGATACAAACGCATCACCCGTAACGCCGAGCAGCTTCGCCTGATTCATAAGCTCTACCAATGCCATTGCAAAGCTTGCACAAACCTCATCGCCTATAAGCCCCTGCTCGCTGATATAATAATCAAGGAAGGAGTCCATAGCTTCGTTTTCCATTTTGACCTGACCTGAAAACAAAGCACTCATAAAATCAACGCCCATTAATGACGAAGAATAATATGAAATGTCGGAGACATTTGCCTTTGCGTGTTCCTTATAAAGTTCAAGATAAGTTGCAATAACATTAGCGCCGTAGCATCTGCCGATAAGCTGAACCTTGTCCTTACCCGTAAGCTCAATAACATTATCAATGTGTGCTTTAAGCTCGTGAGCAGTTTTTATCGGAGATTCGCGCCAGTCATACCAGAATCTGCAATCCCATACACCAAAGCCTGAAGTTTTTCCTGCAAGGTGGTCGGTTTCAGTCTGAAATCTTGTGTAGCTTCCGTTTGTTACCTCACCGTTTTTATCAAGAATCAGGTCTTTGAAAATTGGAGACCAGGAATCATTAAATTCTTCAGCATACGAGGTATAGTCATTTGTTATCATACCCTTAGCAAGCTCCTTGAGACACGGCCCGAGAGTTTCTTTGATAATTCCGCCAAAATCTGCACTAAGCGGATATACCTTTTCGCCCTGTGCGTTATATATATCATTTTTATGCGCGCCGATTACATAAACCGTCGGGTACTCTTCATAAGTTTCCGTTGCAAGCGTCGGTGCAAAGCAGCTAATAAGAAGAATAAGACTCAAAACAACTGACAAAACCTTTTTCATTACAACACCTCCAATAGTTTTTATATTGTAGCAAATAAATCCTAAAAAATCAACTGAACAACTTATATTTCTTTATTCTGCATAGGATACCTGTTCAGCTTCTTATTCATAACAAAGAGAGAAAATAATAAGCGTTACGGTACAGACTGCCTCTCCTACCGTAACGCCTTTAATTATTTAAGATTATTTCACTTTAGTGCTTTTGTGAGGAACATTTTTTTCAACAGCTGCAACAAGCTCAGCAGCAGAAATAACCTCAACATTTTCATCAAGACAACTTACGAAATATGCAAGGTCATCGGGACCTACTGTCCAAGGATGAACATTGATAACCGAATATCCGTTTATTGAATTGATATCTGCATCAGAGTTGTTTACGATATCAGCCTGCTCCTTGAGCCACTCTTTTGTTACCTGAGAAGGATCGCCACTCGGATGCCACAAGGAAACTCTTACGGAAATAAACGGCTTATCGTTAACAAAATAAACCCTGCCGTGACCTCCTGCATAGTAATCGTTATCCATCTGTATAATACCGCCGTCAATATTATCGTAACGTGCAAAACACTCAAGCTTATTGGCATAAACCCAATCTGCATATGCGTTTGACGGAACATCATTGAGAAGAGTCATAATTCTCAAGCCTGATTTTTCCATTGTTGCTGCTGTAACTTTTGAGTACTTCTCCACTTCTTTTACAGACATATGGTCAATTCTTGCATAGCCGGCACCTGAAGGACCTGTAATGAACGAATCTCCGTTATTGTTTTCAATAGCCTTTTTAACTGCTGTTGACGAGAAAAGATTCATCTGCGGAGCGAATGTCCATGTTATCGGAGTGTCAATATTATAGCTCTGCCATGTATAGTACTCTGAAAAACCGTTTGAAATCCACTGTGCATTATCACCGTCACTGTAAACGATTGCAACATAGTGTTTATCCGGATCAAGCTCGGGAGCTTCAACCTTATCTGACATCGGAGGATTATCAATTCTGTTGCATGTAAGAACGCTCATATTGAAGCTGTGGTCTGACGGAATAACATAGTGACCGTAGCGTGCGGCCGCCTCAACATGAGCGACCTCACGGTTACACCAACCAAGAATCATTGATGCAGGTTCAAGATCTCTGTAAATCTGATTGCGGAATGCGACCTCATCCGGAGTTTCCTCGTCAGCAAAGAATATAAAGATATTCTGCTGTACCGCGAGATCAAACAGACCGGATGCTTTCGCATACTGATGAATAAGAACTTTCTTGTTGAACAAATCCTTATGTTCCTCATAAAAGTCTCTCTGAAATTTAACGGTAATTTTATCGTCTGAGATATCCTCTTTCTTTTCAAGGCCCAGTGCCTTTACTCTCTCTTCAGCATCCGCAGGAACTGCAAGCCAACCGTAAACAGTTGAATAATTAAAGCCCATATTAAGCTGTTCGTCCGTATTGTGATCACCAAAAAGAATATATCCGTCATCTCTTATATGAGAACGGAAACGATTGATAACTTTTTCAAAATTCCATGCCTCGCCGTTTTCGTCGGTATAAAGGATTGTGCATCCTGCAGCCTCAAGGTCTGCAAGCTCTGTTTTCGAATCATAACCGTAATCGATAAAGATTGAAGCCTCAGTTCTGCCAACAAGGCCCTGCAAAGATGCAATAACACAACGTTCGCCTCTTGTCAGAACAGAAGACTTTATAACAACAATTTCTTCTGCAAGAGGTTTAACCTCGAAGGGTTCTGTCAAAGCAGCAAGATTCTCAACATCTTCAGGTTCCGGAACATTTCCCGGTATATTAGAAGAAATAAGATTTGTTACCAACAGAATCATTGTAAGAATGAATGAAAATACGGTTTTCAACACATTATCCACCTCCATTTTAATCTTAATAAATATTATACAACAAAAAAGCTGATTTTCAATATATTTCTTCACAGTAATATCTGAAAATCTTAGTTTTATCCTTTTTTATTATATCATTCGAAAGGCAATAGATAACGGAATAAACTTTTTTGACCTCTGCACAGCGGGTGCGTCCTACGCGCCTATAGGACGTGCTATACGCGATTGCCGTGAAAAAGTATTTTTGCAGGTCAGCTTTTATCAGCCGAGCAATCCCCTTTCGGTGTTGCGCTCACCCATAACCAATGCCTGCAATATGCCATTGACCGCCCCGGCGTACTGACAGCGGTTCCGGGGGTTCAGACAATGGAGCATCTCGACACTCTTCTCAGCTTTTTGACTGCAACGGACGAGGAAAAGGATTATTCCGTAATCGGCTCATTCACGGCTGATACCATTAGCGGAACCTGCGTATATTGCAACCATTGTCAGCCCTGCCCCGCCGGCATAGATATCGGCCTTGTCAACAAATATTACGACCTCGCTCTTGCAGGAGACGAAATAGCCGCTAACCATTACACAAAGCTCTCCGTCAATGCCAAAGCTTGCTTACACTGCGGACATTGCGAAAGCCGTTGCCCGTTCTCAGTAAAGCAGGAAAGCCGTATGGATGAAATCGCAGAATATTTCAGCTCAGCAAGAATTTAATATAAAAAGCGTTGCATAAGGGACGGAATATTCCCGAATGCAACGCTTGTTTATTTAATTAACTGAATTTATGCTTCTTTTCCTTTGAATAAATCAATACCAGATCCAGCCAAAGAGAACAATTACAATAATCCACTGCCACCATTTATATTTAACTTCTACCTCGCAGGTGTCGGATACAACATTGCCGTTTTCGTCAGTTACGGTTACGGTAATTTCCGCAGTACCCTTTCCCATTGCGTTTATATTGCCATTTTCGTCAACAGAAGCAACATTCGGGTCGGAGGATGAATAAGTAACCGTGTAACTTACGCCCTCATCAGCAACGATTACGGGTGCAATCGTGAGTGAAGATTTATAGTTCAGTGAAGAATCTGAAATCGCGACATCGTGAACTTTCGCAACGAGAACGGGGATGTCCTCAGAAAGCAAAACCTCACTGCAGTTTGCACATTTTTGAGCTTTAATGCCTGTAGTTGTAGTTGTTGCAGGTTTAATGATTACCCATTCGCCGGGCACATGACCCAAAGCTATAATCGGCTCTGATTGCATAAATTCGCCACAATCAACGCAATTTTTAACCTTTCTTCCGTTTTCGGTGCAGGTTGCAAGATCTGCAACCTCCCAATCTCCTGCAGTGTGACCCTTTGCAGGAATAACCTTTTTGCTGATTACAGCACCGCATTCTTCACAAACTACATATTCCGTACCGTCTTCAGTACAAGTAGCAGGAACGGTAATTGTTTTTGGTGTGTGAGCATGCTCACTGTGGTGGCAAACTACATAGGTTTTGCCGTTTACTTCCGCATATTCTTTCACAAAACCGTCTTCCAAGGTTGAACAGAGGTATGTATCACCAATCCTTGAAAAAGCAGATCTGCCAATTTTCGAAACACTTTCTGGAATATGTATATATTCAAGTCCTTCACATAATTCAAAAGCTGATTCACCAATTTCAATTACACCATCAGGGATTTTGTAGTTTGCCCTTTTACTACCCATGGGATATTCAACAAGGAAAGTTCTGTCCTTATTAAACAATACACCGCCATCACTTGAATAATTTTCATTATTTTTATCAACTGTTATGAGTTCAAGATTTTTACAACCAATGAACGGTACAACGCCGATGCTTTCTACACTTGCAGGAATCTCTACTTTTGTGAGGCTTTCGCAATAAGAGAATGCACATGAACCAATCACGGTTACGCCTTCGGTTATTTCTATATTCTTGAGAGATGTGCAATTATTAAACGCCCATCCTTCGATAGTTGTTACTCCTTCAGGAACAGATACATTTTCAAGACCTTTACAGCAGGAAAACGCTCTTTCAGAAATAACTGTAACACTATCAGGAATCGTAATATCCTTCAGGTTTTCGCAATAATAGAATGCTGATTTACCAATAACTGTAACATTTTTGCCAAAAGTTACATCCTTGAGATTAGTACATTCAGAAAAAGTTCCATCACTAATAGATGTCACGACGTTACCAATCGTTACGCTTTCAAGTGAAGAACAAGAATAAAATGCCTGCTCACATAATGTTGTTACACTATCAGGGATAGAAACATCTATTAAGCCGGTGCAAAATTCAAAGGCGTTTTTTCCGATTGATTTCACATTATTTCCGATTGTTAAATTTTTAAGCTTGTCACATTCGCCGAACGCATACTCTCCGATTGTTGTTACACCATCTCCTATTGTAACATCTGTAAGATTTGCGCAACTGTTGAAAGCTCTGTCTTCAATAACAGTCGCACCATTACCGGAAATTTCAATACTTGTAAGTCCATCGCATTTAGCGAACGCAGCATAACCTATGTAAGTTACACTGTCAGGAATTTTTATGTTTGTAATTTTCGATTCAAGAAATGCGCGGGTTTCAATTCTTTTTACAGTATCCGGAATCGTTATGCTTGTAGTGTCATGGCATGAAAAAACTTCATAACCAATAGTTGTCACCGGATATCCGTGATGATTTGGATGTATTTCTACATGAGCGGGGTGAGCTTCACTGCCACCATACCAATTGCTATACCATACGAAATCGCACACTACAGCTTCATCGTTTACTATCTTACAGTGACAATGTGGGGTATTAGATTCATAGCACGGTCTGTGGCGCTCACCATTTTCATCATAATAATTATCTCCATAAGGACATTCCGGTACATCTAATGCACTAGCTTTAATACTGAACAAATCAGACAGATTTAAGCCTGCAAATCCGCCGAGCGGGGCAGCAGTCAGTGTCATAACAACACATATTGCCACTGCCAGGATTCGTTTCATCGTGTTCTTCATTTCACCATCTCCTAAAATAAAAAAGTGTGTGCTAACCGAAGTTTGCACACACGAAAAACACAAACTCCGTTTAGCTACCACACTATAATTTCATTCTCACGAAAAGGGAACACGAAATTAAGAAGTTCGCATTTTTACCGAAATAAAAACACTAACCCCATCGTGAGAATAATCAATATCAAATTATAGTGTGGTATTGTTAGTATATCACACTTCAAAACAAAAGTAAAGTACAACCGATAATCAGACCTGACCTTCGCAAATCAGATTACATTGAGTTTATATGTTCGCTGTAACCCAATCCGTTCAAATTTAATTTTAATCTACAAAAGCAAAAAGGAACAACAAGCGGCTGACTTGTTGTTCCTTTTATATAAATATTATTTTGTGCCGAAGAGTCTGTCCCCCGCATCGCCAAGACCGGGAAGAATATATCCGTTCTCGTTTAGTCCTCTGTCAAGTGTTGAAACATAGATATCAACATCGGGGTGATCCTCTGCAACCTTTGAAACACCTTGAGGTGCTCCGATAATCGCCATAAACTTAATGTCTTTGCAGCCTTTTTCTTTAAGAAGTCTGATAGCATCGCTGGCACTGCCACCTGTTGCAAGCATCGGGTCAACGACCAACACAAGCTTATTCTCAATGCCTTCGGGTAATTTACAATAATAAGTTTCGGGCATAAGAGTTTCTTCGTTTCTGTACATACCGATATGTCCGACTCTTGCCGAAGGGAAAAGCACATGTATACCGTTGACCATGCCGAGCCCTGCACGAAGAATCGGAACGATGACAACCGAATTATCTGCAACTACCGTCTGTGTACAGGTTTCGAGAGGTGTTTTAACCTCGATCTCTGTTGTCTGAACGCCATCCTTAAGGCATTCATAGGTCATAAGGGTTGTAATCTCTTCAACGAGCTCACGGAATTCCTTCATACTTGTGCGCTCATCGCGTAAAATAGCAATCTTATGACGAATAAGCGGATGGTCGAATATAACAACATTTTCGTAATCTTTCATATTTATTTCTCCTGTATCAATCTTTCGTTTTTTCTTTTTTGAACTTTGTCAAAAGAATATTCACAACAATTCCGAGAATCAATGCGCAGGCAATTGATGTCAGCGTAACCTTACCTATAGACATTGCCATACCACCGATACCACAGATCAGGATAACCGAAACCGTGAAAATATTTGCATTGTCTTCAAGATCAACCTTCTGAACCATCTTAAGACCTGAAACTGCGATAAAGCCGTAAAGAGTGATACACACGCCGCCCATTACGCATCCCGGGATAGAATCGAGGAAAGCTACGAACGGTGATATGAAAGAAATCAGAATGGATATAACTGCCGTTGTTGTAATCGTTGCGACTGACGCATTTCTTGTGATTGCGACACAGCCTACAGATTCACCGTAAGTTGTATTCGGACAACCACCGAACAAAGCACCGAAGACAGAGCCTATACCGTCACCGAGAAGAGTACGGTGAAGACCGGGCTCTTCAAGAAGATCTTCGCCGATGATGCTTGAAAGGTTTTTGTGGTCTGCAATATGCTCAGCAAACACAACAAATGCAACCGGAACATATGCTACAGCAATTGTTGCAAGATAGCTAGCTTCGAAATCTTTTACGCCCTTAAACGCCTCAAGGAAAGTAAATTGCGGAACAGCAATAAATGTACTTACACCGACACCGTCTGAAACGAGATTTTTAAAAGGAGCAAAGTCGATTACCTTAAGTGCATCGTTTCCTACTGCATAACCGATTCCGGTAAAAGCAAGTGCAACGGCATATCCTGCAAGAACACCTATGATAAACGGAATAAGCTTAATCATTTTGTTTCCGTAAGTAGCACAAAGAA
>JAGAVE010000108.1 GCA_017942105.1 Clostridia bacterium
CCTCGGCAGAACAAAGCCGCAGAATCTTATGGATATCGGTACTCTTGCCGCTAAGTATCTTAAGAAAATCGGCAAGCTTGATAAGCTTGATGAGTCTGAGGAAATCAACGCTTGTACAGTTAAAATCGAGATTGAAGTTGACGGTGTAAAAGAACCGTGGCTCCTTCTCTTCAAGAATGAAACTCATAACCACCCGACAGAAATTGAGCCTTTCGGCGGTGCCGCTACTTGTATCGGAGGTGCTATCCGCGACCCGCTTTCAGGTCGTTCATATGTTTATGCCGCAATGCGTGTAACAGGTGCTGCTGACCCGTTGAAGCCTGTAAAGGAAACAATGGAAGGCAAGCTCCCGCAGAGAAAGATTGTTACAACTGCTGCTGCGGGCTATTCATCATACGGTAACCAGATCGGTCTTGCAACCGGTATGGTTGATGAGCTTTATCACGATGGCTATGCCGCAAAGCGTATGGAAATCGGCGCAGTTGTTGCCGCAGCTCCGCAGGAGAATGTAAGGCGTGAGCGTCCTGAGGATGGAGATATCGTTATCCTTCTCGGTGGCAGAACAGGTCGTGACGGTTGCGGCGGTGCAACAGGTTCTTCAAAATCTCATACTCTTGATTCTCTTGAATCCTGCGGTGCCGAGGTTCAGAAGGGTAATGCTCCCGAGGAAAGAAAGCTTCAGCGTATGTTCCGTAACGGCGACGCCTGCCGTATGATCAAGCGTTGTAATGACTTCGGCGCAGGCGGTGTTTCGGTTGCTATCGGTGAGCTTGCAGACGGTCTTGAAATCAACCTTAATGCTGTTCCGAAGAAGTATGACGGTCTTGACGGAACAGAGCTTGCAATCAGCGAATCTCAGGAGAGAATGGCTGTTGTTATTGAAAAAGAGAATGTTGACGCATTCCTTAAAATTGCAAACGAAGAAAACCTCGAAGCTACTGTTGTTGCAGAAGTAAAGGCTGAGCCGAGACTCAGAATGTTCTGGAACGGCAACACGATTGTTGATATCAGCCGTGAATTCCTTAATTCAAACGGTGCTGAGAAGCATATAACAATTGAAGCTGCAGGTGTTGAAAATTACGATAAAGAAATCGCCGGTAATTTCTCAGACGGTTTTAAGGCTCTCGCAGATGACCTCAATGTCTGCTCAAAGAGAGGCCTCTCAGAGCGCTTTGACTCAACAATCGGTGCAGGAACGGTTCTTATGCCTTTCGGCGGCGCAAATCAGCTCACTCCGATTCAGGCAATGGTGCATAAGGTGTCAGTTGAGAAAAAGCATACAAACGATTGCTCAGTTATGACTTGGGGTTATAACCCGTTTATTACTGAAAAGAGCCCGTATCACGGTGCATATCTTGCAGTTGTTGAATCAGTTGCAAAGCTCGTTGCGGCAGGTGCAAAGTATGAGGATGTATACCTTACATTCCAGGAGTACTTTGAAAGACCTAATAAGGACGCAAAGCGTTGGGGCAAGCCTCTCTCAGCTCTTCTTGGTGCTTTTGAGGCTCAGAAAAACCTCGGTGTTGCGGCAATCGGCGGTAAGGATTCAATGAGCGGTACATTCGAAAAGCTCGATGTTCCTCCGACACTCGTTTCATTCGCTGTTACAACCGAAAAGGTTGATAATATTATCACTAACGAATTCAAAAAGTCAGGCAGCAAGGTTGTTCTTGTTAAGCCTGAGTATGACGAGAATAAGCTCCCGAAGACAGAGTCTCTTCTCGCTCTCTTCGATGAGGTAGTTGCTCTTATGAGAGAGGGTAAGGTTCTTTCAGCTTATACTCCGACATACGGCGGTGTTGCTGAAGCTGTTATGAAGATGGCTTTCGGTAACGGTTACGGCTTCGCATTTGACGGTTCAATGAGCCTTGAGGATATCTTCGGCTATTGCTACGGTTCATTTATCCTTGAACTCAGCGATGATACAGATATCGGCAAGCTTGTTGGTTTTGTAACTGAAGAAAAAGCATTTACATACGGCGAAGAGAAGCTCTGCGCAGATGAAATTCTCAATATTTATGAGAACAAGCTTGAAAGTGTATTCAGTTGCAATATCCCTGCTGATAACAAGGAAATTGAAACATTCTCATTCGAAGCAACAGAGCGTAAGGCTCCTGCAATTAAGGTTGCACAGCCGAAGGTTCTTATCCCCGTATTCCCGGGTACAAACTGTGAATTTGATACTGCAAAGGTTATGCGTGATGCAGGTGCAGATGCTGAAATCATTGTAATCAATAACCTTTCTGCTGATGGTATCGCAAGAAGCGTTGATAACTTTGCAGAGAAGATTAAGTCTGCTCAGATGATCTTTATTCCGGGCGGCTTCTCAGGCGGTGATGAGCCGGACGGTTCAGGTAAGTTCATTACTGCTTTCTTCAGAAATGCTGCTATCAAGGATGGTGTTACAGATCTTCTTGAAAACCGTGACGGTCTTATGTGCGGTATCTGTAACGGCTTCCAGGCTCTTATCAAGCTCGGTCTTGTGCCTTACGGTAAGATTATCGATACAGATGAAAACTGCCCGACTCTTACTTTCAATACCATCGCACGCCATCAGTCCAGAATGGTAAGAACAAGAATTGCTTCCAACAAGTCTCCGTGGCTCGCAGGAACAAAGGTCGGCGATATCTACAATGTGCCTATTTCTCACGGTGAAGGCAGATTCCTTGCAAGCGAGGAGCTTATCAAGGAGCTTGCGGCTAACGGTCAGATTGCTACCCAGTATGTTGACCTTAACGGCAATGTAACCGATGATGTTCACTTCAATCCGAATAATTCAATGTCAGCTATCGAAGGTATTACTTCTCCTGACGGACGAGTATTCGGTAAGATGGCTCATTCAGAGCGTATCGGCTACGGTCTTTATAAGAATGTTTACGGTGAGTATGATATGCAGATGTTCTCTTCTGCTGTTAAATATTTTAAATAAGAGGAGCGAAAGAAAATGGGATATTTAACTGATATTGAGATTGCACAGCAGTGCGAAATGAAACCCATTACAGAAATCGCAAAAACAGCAAATATTGACGATAAATATATCGAGCAGTACGGCAGATATAAGGCAAAGGTTGACTACGCTCTTCTTAACGAAACTGAGAAGAAGGAAGGCAAGCTCATCCTTGTTACTGCTATCACACCGACACCTGCAGGTGAAGGTAAAACAACAACAACAATCGGTCTTGCCGACGGTTTGCGCCGTATCGGCAAGAATGTAATGGTCGCTCTTCGTGAGCCTTCTCTTGGCCCGGTTTTCGGTGTCAAGGGAGGCGCGGCAGGCGGCGGATATGCTCAGGTCGTTCCTATGGAGGATATTAATCTCCATTTTACAGGCGACTTCCACGCAATCGGCGCGGCAAACAATCTTCTTGCCGCTATGCTTGACAACCATATCCATCAGGGCAATGCTCTCGGCATTGATACAAGACGCATAACATGGAAGCGTTGTGTCGATATGAACGACAGACAGCTTCGCAATGTTGTTGACGGTCTCGGCGGTAAGGTTAACGGCGTACCCCGTGAAGATGGATTTGATATCACGGTTGCGTCTGAGATTATGGCCGTATTCTGCCTTGCAACATCTATTACAGACCTTAAAGAGAGACTTGCAAGAATTATTGTCGGCTATTCATACGACGGTAAACCCGTTACTGCGGGCGACCTTAAGGCTGTCGGTGCTATGACTGCTCTTCTTAAGGATGCAATCAAGCCGAACCTCGTTCAGACTCTTGAAGGTACTCCGGCATTTGTTCACGGCGGACCGTTTGCAAATATTGCTCACGGATGTAACTCTGTTATCGCAACAAGAATGGCAATGCGCCTTGGCGATTATGCAGTTACGGAGGCAGGCTTCGGTGCTGACCTCGGTGCTGAAAAGTTCCTTGATATCAAGTGCCGGTATGCAGGTCTTAAACCCTCAGCAGTCGTTATGGTTGCAACTGTCCGTGCGCTCAAAATGCATGGTGGTCTTGCAAAGACAGAGCTTGGTTCAGAAAATATCGAAGCGCTTGAAAAGGGTGTTCCGAATCTTCTTCGCCATGTTTCTAATATTACAAATGTTTATAAGCTTCCCTGTGTTGTTGCTGTTAACAGATTCCCGACAGATACAGACAAGGAAATCGAGTTCATCATTGATAAGTGCAAAGACCTCGGTGTTAATGTTGTTCTTTCAAATGTATGGGCTGAAGGCGGCAAGGGCGGCGAAGAGCTTGCAAAGGAAGTTGTAGCTCTTTGTGAAAAAGAAAATGACTTCTCATTCTCATATGAACTTGACGGTTCAATTGAGGATAAAATTGAAGCTATCGTTAAGCGTGTATACGGCGGTAACGGTATCAGCGTTCTTCCTGCTGCAAAGAAGCAGATTGAAACGCTCAGGGAGCTTGGCTTTGATAAGCTTCCGATCTGCGTTGCAAAGACGCAGTACAGCTTCTCAGATGATCCGACTAAGCTCGGCGCACCGGAGAACTTTACGGTTACAATTAAAAATGTCAAAGTGTCTGCAGGTGCAGGATTTATTGTTGTTCTTACCGGAGACATTATGACTATGCCCGGACTTCCGAAAGTACCGGCGGCTGAGAAAATCGATGTTGATGAAAACGGCGTAATCTCAGGCTTATTCTAAAATTAACAGGGGTGCAGACTGTCTGCACTCCTGCTAAACATTTTTAATACTAAAGGGTGATTATTATGGCAATGTGGCAGCAGGAAATTGAAACCATGCCGCGTGAGGAGCTTGAAAAGCTCCAGAGCGAAAGATTGGTATGGCAGGTAAACAGAATGTACGAGCGAGTTGAGCTTTTCAGAAAAAGAATGGATGAGCTCGGTCTTAAACCTTCGGATATTCACGGAATTGAGGATTTACACAAGCTACCGTTTTCATATAAGCAGGATCTAAGAGATTATTATCCGTACGGTCTCTTTGCTGAGCCGATGGAAAATATTGTCCGTGTTCACGCTTCAAGCGGTACAACGGGCAAGAAAATAGTTGTTGGTTATACAAGAAATGACCTTGATGCCTGGGATGACGGAGTTGCAAGAATGATGTATGCAATCGGTCTTGACAATAAGGACTTTGTTCAGGTTTCTTACGGTTACGGTCTTTTCACAGGTGGTCTCGGCGCACACGGCGGTGCAACAAAAATCGGCGCAACCGTTATTCCTACATCTTCGGGTAATACAGCAAATCAGATTCAGACAATGGTAGACTTCGGTTCGACTTGCCTTTGTTGCACGCCTTCATATGCAATGTATCTCGGAGAGGCAATTGAAGAAGCAGGTTTGACAGATCAGCTCAGCCTTAAGGCAGGTATTTTCGGCGCAGAACCTTGGACAGAAGAGATGCGTCACGCAATCGAAGAAAAGCTCCGCATCAAGGCATACGATATTTACGGTCTTTCAGAAATTATGGGCCCCGGTGTTTCTTATGAATGTGAGCATCAGTGCGGTATGCATGTCTGCGAAGATATGTTCATTCCTGAAATCATTGATCCTGACACAGGCGAGGTTCTCCCCAAGGGCAGTAAGGGTGAGCTTGTTTTCACTACTATTACAAAGGAAGGCTTCCCGCTTATCCGTTACAGAACAAGAGATATCTGCTCTCTTAATTATGAAAAGTGCGCTTGCGGCAGAACTCATGTAAGAATGAACAAGCCGACGGGCAGAAGCGATGATATGCTCATTATCCGCGGCGTCAATGTGTTCCCGTCACAGGTTGAAGAAGTTCTTCTCAAGGTCGGCAGCGGTATTACACCGAACTATCAGATTATCGTTGACCGTGTAAATAATAACGATACATTCGAGGTCAATGTTGAAATGGACGAGACAATGTTTGCTGACGATGTTAAGTCAATTGAGAAGCTTGAAAAGACTATTACTAACGAGCTTCGTTCAATGCTTGGTATCGGTGCAAAGGTACGCCTTGTCAACCCGAAGTCAATCACACGAAGCGAAGGCAAAGCAAAGCGTGTTATTGACAAGAGAAAGATCTGATTTAAGGAGGAAAATACAATGTATGTTAAGCAGATTTCAGTTTTCGTAGAAAACAAATTCGGTAGAATGGCAGAGATTCTTAATGCTCTTGCAGAAAAGTCAATCGATATTTCTGCGCTTTCACTCGCAGACACATCCGAGTTCGGTATTCTCCGCCTTATCGTGGATAAGCCTGAGCTTGCAGTTGAGGTTCTTAAGGAAGAGGGCGTTATCGTTAAGCCCAGCGATATTCTTGCAATCGCGGTTGACGATACTCCCGGCGGACTTGCAAAGGCTCTCAATGTACTTACAGAGGCAAATGTTGTAATCGAATATATGTATGCTTTCATCGGCAAGGCAGACGGCAAGGCTATGACGGTTATCCGTGTTGATGACGAGCCAAAGGCAATTGAAGCTCTCAAAAACGGTGGCGTTGCACTTCTTACAACAGAAGATATTTCTGCAAGATAAATCTGATTATGATTGAATCAAGATGTGGTATACTTTGCTCAGCTTGTGACTTTACAGAAAAATGCGGTTGTGGTACCTGTATCAAAACTAAGGGAAACCCTTTCTATGGAGAGTGCAGACTTGCAAAGTGTTGTCAGGAAAGAATTTTTACACATTGTGGAGAATGTTACGATTTTCCGTGTGAATTGTTAAAAAGCTTTTCTTATGACCCTGAAAACGGTGATAATCCCAAGGGTGCAAGAATCAAACAGTGTGAAATTTGGAAATCAGAATAAATAAATAAAGCCGTAGCATAAGCTACGGCTTTTACTTTTGAATATGCAAGTAAGTATTTGCCTCCCTTGCCTGAGGGGAGAGATATCGCGTCAGCGGTGGAGGAATTTAAAGTTTAATTTTTAAGCTGTATTTTAACCTTCACAAAATTCGCCACTATCAGCACTAAAGCTGCAACACCGAGATATCCGCATACAGGATAAACAATACCGATCAGCTTATCAAATCCGAAAATACTTCCGACAAAGGAGAGCAGGCAAATAATTACAATCAGAATAACAGAAGCTTTTTTATTTGCCTTGAATCTTGATTTTACAAACTCATCAATCGCAAAAACGCTTGAAACCGAAGTGCCGAACATTCCTCCGAAAAGCAGAAAAGCGAAAATAAAGGTGAAAACGGGGTTAATACTTTGCGCGGCGAAAAGCATAGGCAACTGTGCGGAAACAGATTCGGGGTTAAGTGCCATTGTCAGCATAATTCCGAGGGCGATTATGAGCAAAAGCAAACCTCCGCCGATAATTCCCGCGTAAAGGGTTGATTTCTTCTGAACAGCTTTTCCAATAGGCGTGAGAATACCTATTGAAGCGAAAAGATTGTACGAAACAAAAACGATTGCGGAAATAAACCCGTTCTGCAGCAGGGGATTTTCGTTTGTGCTTATGCTGAAATCTATGTCTGAAAAACCGTTTTTGTATCCTGAAACTGCAAATATCACGGCAGACATAATTACCAATAACGGAACGGTTACCGAAAATGCCGTTACCATACCGCTCATTCCGCATATTGCCGTCAACGCAACGCAGACGGTGAAAACCGCAGATCCGATTAACGGATTAAGCCCGAAAACCTGATTCAGCATTGCCCCGACTCCCGCCGTCATGATAACGAAAACGCCGAAAAGAAAAAACACTTCGAGTGCTACGAAAACTCCACGCAGTATCTTATTGTCTTTTTTGATTACGACCTTGTCCATATCGCTGATTCCCGTAAGCTGAACATATCGGGTAAGAATTATGCCAAATGCTGAAAGCAGTATCGCAGAAACAGCCATTCCGATAAGTCCAATCTTTCCGAACGAACCGAAAAACTGCCAAAGCTCCTGACCCGAAACATATCCTGCACCGAGGAAACACCCTGCAAATGTGAACATCAGCCTGATTGAGTTGATTTTCTTCATTTTATACTCCCTGATTTAAGTCTGAAAACACAAGTCAGCGTTCATCTTTTAGCAATGCGTAATAGCAAGCATCGCAAATTCCTTGGTTGTTCCAGTCAGAACTCCGTAAAGTTCCTTCATATTTCATTCCGCATTTTTTCATCACCTTGCCGGAATTCGGGTTTTTGGGGTCGTGCCTTGATTCAATACGGTTTACGCCTACTGTATCAAACAGAAAATCCATAACGGCTTTAAGTGCCTCAGATGTAATACCTTGGTGCCACCATTCTCTTCCGATGCAATAGCTAATTTGCATTGATGAAACTTCTTCGTTCAAAAAACCTACAGCGATAGCACCAATCGGTTCATCGCTGTTATCCTTTAAGACGATACCCCAATGATAATATTTTTCGTTTGAATATTGCTTTACCCAATCATTCATTATGCTTTGGCTTTCTTCTATATTTGAATGAGGTTTCCACATCAAAAACTTTGTTACCTCGGGATCTGATGCCCAATTCTTATACATTGCAGTTGCATCTTCGCTTACATATCTTCTCAGAATTAATCTTTCTGTTTCTAACCTTTGTGTTCCGCAATGCTTCATATTTTTCCTTCCTTTCAGATTATTGAATATGTATATAGGAATAAATTTTAAAATCAATCAGCAGATCTAAGATTTTGATAAAATCGGGTTTGTAGAACAGATTTTAAATCAACATCGTAGGGGCAGATATCATCTGCCAGTCAATTCTGATAAAATTTTGTGGGAACATAATATGTTCCCCTACGAACCTACCTCAAGCGATGTTGTAGGGACGGGCGTCCTCGACCGACCGTTTATCAGCAAAATTTGCGGACCGTCCGGGAGGCCGGTCCCTACGCGCACATATATAGATTGTGCAAAAATAGTATCACCCCTGCAAACCTGAATTTATATAACCAATTTCTAAGAATTATATTATAAAATAAATCAATATTCAAGTTTTCCTATTTATAAAATTTGCAGAATATGGTAAAATGAAGAAAAACACTCAAGAGGTGTATATATATGTTTAATTTAGCTGATGTTTTTCAGGATAATATGGTTTTTCAGCGTCGCAAGCCGATAAATGTTTTCGGTATCGCAGAGGCTGACCAGCGTTTGTCTTTCTATCTTGATAATGAGCTGATTTATGAAGCTGATGTTAAAAAAGGTGATTTCCTTGTTTCGCTTCCTGCGCAGGAAGCGATGGAGAATGTTGACTTCAGAGTCGAAAGCTCAGCAGGTGAGTGCAGACCTTTTAAGAATATAGATATAGGTGAGGTCTGGATTGCAGGCGGTCAGAGCAATATGGAATTTCTTATGAAATATGAAGAGATTTACGAATATGAAATGATTTATTGCGAGGATGAGCATCTTCGTTTCTATAATGTTCCTCAGTATTCTTTCTTTGGAGAGGAACGCGAAAA
>JAGAVE010000001.1 GCA_017942105.1 Clostridia bacterium
ACAGTATGCAGGGTCAGGGCTCACAGAGCGTTGCCGCTTCTTATATCGGTCTTGAAAAAGAAAACGGTGATATGTTCTGGGGTGCAGGTACAGATACTGACGTTATTAAAGCAAGTACAAATGCACTTCTCAGTGCTTTCCGCAATATGACAAAAGGAGATGACTGATAATGGGTATGACAATGACACAGAAAATTCTTGCTTCTCACGCAGGACTCACGAACGTGGTTGCAGGTCAGCTTATAAATGCAAAGCTTGACATTGTTTTAGGGAACGATATTACAACTCCGGTTGCTGTTAACGAGTTTAATAAAGCCGGCTTTCAAAAGGTTTTTGATAAAGACAGAGTGGCAATCGTTCTTGACCACTTTGTTCCCAATAAGGATATTAAGGCTGCGGAGCAGAGTAAAACCTGCCGTGAATTTGCTTGTTCCCATTGTGTAAGCCATTTTTATGATGTTGGCAAAATGGGTATCGAACATGCGCTTCTCCCCGAACAGGGAGTTGTTACTGCAGGTGACTGCATTATAGGTGCAGACAGTCACACTTGCACTTACGGTGCTCTTGGTGCATTCTCGACAGGTGTAGGTTCAACAGATATGGCGGCAGGAATGGCAACGGGTATGGCTTGGTTTAAGGTTCCTTCTGCAATTAAATTCAACCTTACAGGAAGGTTACCGAAAAACTGTAGCGGTAAGGACGTTATTCTCACAATTATCGGTATGATTGGCGTTGACGGTGCTCTTTATAAAAGTATGGAATTTGCAGGTGACGGCGCTCACGCTCTTTCAATGGATGACCGTCTTTGTATTTGTAATATGGCAATTGAAGCCGGTGCTAAAAACGGTATTTTTCCCGTTGACGATGTGACAATGAAATACCTTCAAGGAAGAAGCGAAAGAAAACCCGTTATTTTTGAAGCGGATTTAGATGCAGAATACGAAAAGGTTATTGATATGGACCTTTCAAAGATTGTTCCAACAGTTGCCTGCCCCCATCTTCCCGAAAATACACATCCTGCAAGTGAACTTCACCATATTAAAGTTGACCAGGTTGTTATCGGTTCTTGCACCAATGGCAGAATGGAAGATATGGAAGCTGCATACAACATTTTAAAAGGCAAAAAGGTTGCAGACGGTATTCGTTGCATTATCATTCCCGGCACGATGCAGATTTTAAGAGAGTGTGTTGAAAAAGGCTATTACACTGCCTTTATTGATGCAGGGGCAGTTGTTTCCACACCAACCTGCGGACCTTGTCTTGGTGGCTATATGGGTATTCTTGCAGCAGGTGAAAAATGCATTGCTACAACTAACCGTAACTTTGTAGGCAGAATGGGTCATGTTGATAGCGAAGTTTATCTTGCTTCACCTCACACCGCCGCCGCAAGCGCTTTAACAGGTTATGTTACAGAATACAAGGAGGATTAAGAGATGAATACACAAGGTAAAGTTTTTAAATATCCCGATAATGTTGATACGGATGTTATCATTCCTGCCCGTTATCTTAATACTCCCGATGCACAGGAATTGGCTTTGCATTGTATGGAAGATATTGATACTGAATTTGTTGAAAAAGTAAATAACGGTGATGTTATGGTTGCCGGCTGGAACTTCGGTTGCGGTTCATCCCGGGAGCATGCACCTCTTGTTATTAAAACCTGCGGTACAGGTTGCGTTATCGCAAAAAGCTTTGCAAGAATTTTCTATCGTAATGCTATAAATATCGGTCTTCCTATTCTTGAATGTAAAGAAGCGGCAGAAGAAATTAATGCAAACGACGAAGTAACGGTTGATTTTGATACAGGCGTTATTACAAATATTACTACGGGTAAAGAATACAAGGCGCAGCCTTTCCCCGAATTTATACAGAGTATTATTAAATGCGGAGGTTTACTTAAATCTCTGAAAGAAGGCGAACAGAATGGTTAAAAATATTGCGGTTATCCGCGGTGACGGTATCGGTCCCGAAATAGTTGAACAAGCACTTAAAGTACTTAATAAGGTTGCTAAAGCTTACGGACACACCTTTAACTACACCGATGTTGATATGGGCGGATGTGCTGTTGATAAATACGGTGACCCGTTGCCGGAAGCTGAACTTAAAAAATGTGTTGAGTCCGACAGCGTTCTTTTAGGTGCAGTTGGAGGAAATAAATGGAATGATGTTCCGGGCTATATGCGACCCGAAAAAGGACTTTTAAGGCTTCGTGCAGGAATGGGCGTTTATTCTAATAACCGTCCTGCAAAGATTTGGAAACAGCTTGCGGATGCTTCTCCTCTTAAGAAATCAATTGTGGATAAGGGTATCAATTTTATCATCGTAAGAGAACTCATTGGTGGTATTTATTTCGGTGAACATAAAACTGAAGAGGTGGACGGAAAACCTACTGCAATTGATATTCTTACATATAACGAAGAAGAAATCGAGCGTATCGGCAGAATCGGTTTTGAAACTGCGAGAAAAAGAAATAAAAAGCTTTGTTCGGTTGAAAAGAGCAATGTTCTTGACAGCAGCAGGCTTTGGAAAAAGGTTATGCATAAATTAGCAGATGAATATCCCGATGTTGAGCTTTCAGATATGCTTGTTGATAACTGTGCAATGCAGATTGTAAAGAATCCTTCGCAGTTTGATGTTGTAGTAACAGAGAATATGTTCGGTGATATTCTTTCCGACGAAGCATCTATGATAACGGGCTCAATCGGTATGATTCCTTCATCAAGCCTCGGTGCTACCACCTGCGGTCTTTATGAACCAATACACGGCTCTGCTCCCGATATTGCAGGAAGGGACCTTGCAAACCCTATCGGCACAATTCTTTCAGCGGCTATGATGTTAAGATACAGCTTTGATTTGGATGAAGAGGCAGATGCAATTGAAAATGCAGTTTCAGCCTATCTTGATGCAGGTTACCGCACCGCTGATATTATGAGCGACGGTATGACACAGGTGGGCTGTGAAAAATGCGGAGACCTTGTTATAGAAAATTTAAGAAAGGTGTGATTATATGCTCCTTTCCGGCGCAGATATACTTGTAAAAACTCTGATAGAGCAAGGCTGTGATACCGTTTTCGGTTACCCGGGCGGACAAATTCTTAATGTTTATGACAGCCTTTATACTCATCAGAGTGAAATTAATCATATTTTAACGGCACACGAGCAAGGTGCTGCTCACGCAGCAGACGGCTATGCACGAACTACGGGCAAGGTTGGCGTTGTTATTTCAACCTCAGGTCCCGGTGCTACAAATCTTGTTACGGGAATTGCAACGGCATATTTGGATTCAATTCCTATGGTAGCCGTTTGCGGAAATGTACCAACAACACAAATCGGTTCTGACAGCTTTCAGGAAATTGATATTACAGGCGTTACACTTCCGATTACAAAACATAATTATTTTGTTGGAAAAGTAGAGGATCTGGCAGATACAATCCGTGAAGCATTTGTTCTGGCAAAATCAGGTAGACCCGGTCCTGTTCTTATTGATGTTCCCAAGGATGTGCAAATTGCTAAATGCGAATATGAACCAAAATCACCTGTAGAAAAAGAAGAACCACAACCTGCAAAAAATACAAGAATAGAAGAAGCAGCAGAAATAATAAATTCCGCTATCAGACCATTTATATATTTTGGCGGCGGTTTGATTACGGCAGATGCGCCGGAAGAAATGCTTTCTCTTGCTGAAAAGATAGATGCACCAATCGGTTGCTCTCTTATGGGTCTTTCAGCAATCCCCACCAACCATCCCGGATTTCTCGGTATGCAAGGTATGCACGGTCGCTTTGCATCATCTATGTCAATGCACAATGCTGATGTGATTATTTCTCTTGGGGTTCGTTTTAACGATAGGGTTACGGGAAATCGTCAGAAATTTGCAAAAGGAGCAAAAATCATTCATATAGATGTAGATGGCTCCGAGCTTAATAAAACCGTTAATGCTGTTTGCGGTCTCAGAGGAGATGTAAAGCTTACTTTACAAAAGCTCCTGCCCATGCTGGATGAAAGCAAAAAAAGTGAGTGGATGGCAAAGGTAGATGCGTTCCGTCAGGAAGAAGAAAATTATCTTGATAACCGTGACGGCTTGACACCACGCAGAGCCATTTTAACATTGAATAAATATCTTGGTGAAAATACTGCAGTATGTACCGATGTTGGTCAGCATCAGATGTGGTCAGCACAAAATCTTAATTTCAAAACCTCAAGGCGATTTGCATCCAGCGGTGGTCTGGGCACAATGGGCTATGGCTTTGGCGCTGCAATCGGTGCGGCATACGGAACAGGTGAACGAAGCGTTTTAATTACCGGTGACGGTAGCTTCGGTATGAACCTCAATGAATTGGCTACTGCAGTCAGATATAATGTTCCTGTTGTGGTAATTATTATAAATAACGGTGTGCTTGGTATGGTTCGTCAATGGCAAACTTTGTTCTATGATAAGCATTATTCTAATTCCGTTCTGGAACGAAAAACAGATTTTCCTGCTTTTGCTAAGGCATTTGGTGCTGACGGTGAAACGGTTACAACTCCGGAAGAATTGGATGAAGCATTGAAAAAAGCATTCAACTGTGAAGGCCCTTATATTATTGATTGTAAAATTGATAAAGACGAATTTGTTCTTCCTATGCTACCGCCCGGCGGCAGTATGGATGATATTATTACAAAATTGGAGGTGCAGGAATGAACAGATATACATTAGCAGTGCTTGTGAAAAATCAGTTCGGTGTTCTAACAGATTAACAAGTATGTTCCGAAGAAGGCAGTTTAATATAAGCTCCATTACTGCAAGTGAAACTGAATCAGCTGAGTATTCCCGCATCACCTTCAGCTTTGATGGAGAAGAAGAAGGAAAACAGCTTCTTATGAACCAGCTTTATAAATTGCCCGATGTTTGTTCCATAAAGGAATTAACAAATGAAAACTCATTGAGTTGTGAGCTGATGCTTATTAAGTTGAAAAATGATCCCGACACAAGAGAGGAAATTCATTCAGCGGCAGAAGCTTTTAAGGCGGAAACAATTGATTATTCAAAGGATTCCATTGTTCTTAGATTAATTGGTAACAGCAGAAAAATGGATGATTTCATTTCACTTATGGGAGATTTCACTATTTTAGAAATATGTCGTACAGGAACAGCTTCTATTGAAAAAGGCAGTTCAGTACTCAGAAAAAATTTGAACTTATAATCAGAAAGAGGTAATATAAATGGCAAACAGAATTTTTTATCAGCAGGATTGCGATCTTCAGAAATTAGCAGGAAAAACCGTTGCAATTATCGGTTACGGCTCTCAGGGGCACGCTCACGCACTTAACCTTAAGGACAGCGGTGTTGACGTTATCGTAGGTCTTTACGAAGGTTCAAAAAGTTGGGCTAAGGCAGAAGCGCAGGGGCTTAAGGTTATGACTGCTGCCGAGGCTTCAAAAAATGCAGATATCATTATGATACTTATCAATGACGAAAAACAAGCTGCTCTATATAAAGAAAGTATAGAACCCAATCTCACAGAAGGCAAAACTCTTGCTTTCGCACACGGCTTCAATATTCATTTCGGTTGCATTAAGCCTCCCAAGAATGTAAACGTTATTATGATTGCTCCCAAGGGTCCGGGTCACACAGTACGTTCAGAATACCAGGCAGGTAAAGGTGTTCCTTGCCTTATTGCAGTTGAGCAGGATGCAACAGGCGATGCATGGGATTTAGGTCTTGCTTATGCTCTCGGTATCGGAGGTGCTCGGGCAGGCGTTCTTGAAACAAACTTCCGTACTGAAACAGAAACAGACCTTTTCGGTGAACAGGCAGTTCTTTGCGGTGGTGTTTGCGCACTTATGCAGGCAGGCTATGAAACTCTTGTAGAGGCAGGCTATGACCCGAGAAACGCTTACTTTGAGTGTATCCACGAAATGAAGCTTATTGTAGACCTTATTTATCAGAGTGGCTTTGCAGGTATGAGATATTCTATCTCAAATACTGCAGAATATGGGGATTACATCACAGGTCCTAAGATTATTACAGAAGATACCAAGAAAGCTATGAAACAGATTCTCAAAAATATTCAGGACGGTTCCTTTGCAAAGGACTTCCTTCTTGATATGTCTTCAGCAGGCTCACAGGTTCATTTCAATGCTATGAGAAAGCTTGCTTCCGAGCATCCCAGTGAGGTTGTAGGTGCAGATATTCGTAAGCTCTATAGCTGGAGTGATGAAGATAAGCTTATCAATAATTAAAGGTGATTTTTATGTCAAAAGAAAATATAGTAACAGGCGTGCAGAATGCTCCTCACCGTAGTCTTTTTCACGCCTTAGGTCTCACAGAAGAGGAGCAATCAAGACCACTTATCGGTATTGTAAGCTCATATAACGAAATTGTCCCCGGTCATATGAACATTGATAAAATAGTTGATGCAGTAAAATTAGGCGTTGCAATGGCAGGTGGTACGCCCATTGTATTTCCTGCGATTGCCGTTTGTGACGGAATCGCTATGGGTCACAAGGGGATGAAATATTCCCTTGTAACCCGTGACCTTATTGCCGATTCAACTGAAGCTATGGCTCTTGCCCACGGCTTTGACGGTCTTGTTATGGTACCTAACTGTGATAAAAATGTTCCCGGACTTTTAATGGCGGCGGCAAGAGTAAATGTTCCCACTGTTTTTGTCAGTGGCGGTCCTATGCTTGCCGGCAGAGTGGAAGGCAAAAAAACAAGCCTTTCAAGTATGTTCGAAGCCGTTGGTGCTTATAATGCAGGAAAACTCAGCGATGAGAAACTTATCGAATATGAATGCAAAACCTGTCCCACCTGCGGTTCTTGTTCGGGAATGTACACAGCAAACTCAATGAATTGCCTGACCGAAACACTCGGTATGGGGCTTAAGGGTAACGGAACTATTCCTGCGGTATATTCTGCTCGCATTGAACTTGCAAAACGCGCAGGTATGGCGGTTATGGACATGGTCAAGAAAAATATCCGTCCCCGTGATATTATGACAAAGGAAGCACTTCTGAATGCTCTTGCTGTTGATATGGCTCTTGGTTGTTCCACAAATTCTATGCTTCATTTACCTGCAATTGCTCACGAATGCGGTGTTGAACTGAATCTTGATATAGCAAATGAAATCAGCTCAAAAACACCTAACCTTTGCCATCTTGCTCCTGCAGGCAGAACATATATGGAGGATTTGGAGGAAGCAGGCGGTGTTTATGCCGTTATGAATGAGCTTACGAAGAAAAAGCTTGTTAATACCGATTGCCTGACTGTTACAGGTAAAACTATTGGTGAAAATATTGCAAACTGTGTCAATCTCAATCCCGATGTTATTCGTCCTGTTGATAGCCCTTATAGTGAAACAGGTGGTATTGCGGTGCTTAAAGGTAATCTTGCACCTGAAGGCAGTGTTGTCAAGCGTTCTGCCGTATTACCTGAAATGCTTGTTCACGAAGGTCCTGCAAAGGTGTTTGACTGTGAAGAAGATGCACAGACGGCTATAAATGCAGGAAAGATAGTTGCAGGTGATGTAGTTGTTATCCGCTACGAAGGTCCTAAAGGCGGTCCCGGTATGAGAGAAATGCTAAACCCCACATCTGCAATTATGGGTATGGGTCTCGGAAACAGTGTGGCTCTTATTACTGATGGAAGATTCAGCGGTGCAACAAGAGGTGCTTGTGTAGGTCACGTTACACCTGAAGCTGCATCCGGAGGTATGATCGGTGTTGTTAAGGATGGCGACATTATCAGTATCAATATTCCCGAGAATACAATCAAACTTAAAGTTGATCCTGTAGAACTTGAAGAAAGAATGAAAAATTTTGTACCGAAAACTAAGGAACTGTCAGGTTATCTTAAACGATACGCGGCTCTTGTTTCAGGCGGTGCAAGCGGAGCGATTTTAAACTGATATGAAAAAATTAAGAACCAAATTATCAACCCTTTGCGTTTTCAGAGATTTGCTGAAAGACGATGTAATAGATGCCTTGTGCGTTTATCTGAAAAAACCGAATGAATCGGCTTATGCAGAGTTCGTAGCATCCCTTTACAAAGCAAATGGCGGCAATCTGGGTGAATATATAAAGGAAATTTGCTCTAATAGCGACAATGTATATGTGCGCAGTATAGGTGCAGGTAAAAATGTTCCCAATTATATGTATAATACTATCGTTGCGGAACTTGATATCTTGCAGGAAGTGGCAGAACTTACCAAGGATGACCTTTGTGCAGATCTTGACTGCGATGTATATCTTCCCGACTTCACAACCACAAAGTTAAGGCTTAAAGATATTTATCTTCACAGAGCAGAAAATATAAGTAAATACGGCTATGGTATTTATGCAAAAAACAAAATGTTTTATGCAGATGAATCAGGAAATGTAGCTCCTGTTCATAATCCCGATACTACAAAGCTTTCACAGCTTGTGGACTATGAGCGAGAAAGGCAGATTATTATTGACAACACCAAGGCGTTGCTTTCGGGAAAGCCTGCCGCAAATATTCTTTTAACAGGCGATGCCGGTGCGGGTAAATCCTCCACCGTTAAAGCGGTAGCCAATGCCTTGTGGGAAGATGGACTTCGTATTGTAGAGGTAAAAAAGGACCAGCTTCGTGTTATACCGAAAATTCTTGATGAACTATCAGAGAATCCGTTGAAATTTATTCTGTTTATAGATGACCTTTCATTCCTTAAGGATGACGATAATTTCAATACTCTTAAGGCAGTTCTTGAAGGCTCGGTGACAGCAAAATCAAGTAATGTTGTTATTTATGCTACAAGCAATCGCCGGCATATTATAAAGGAGACCTTCTCCGACCGTGACGGCGATGATATTCACAGAAATGACACAATGCAGGAGCTTGTTTCCCTTTCGGAGCGTTTTGGTATTCACGTTACTTTTTCTAAGCCTGACAAGGAAACCTATCTTCACATTGTTCACCATCTGGCTGAAGAGAACGGCATCGGTATGCCGAATACCGAATTAGATTTGCTTGCAGAACGCTTTGCTTTAGAACGGGGCGGAAGATCCGCCCGTCTTGCACGGCAGTTTGTTGATGGGCTGCTTTCGAAGTGAAAAAACGAGAGATTCTCAAAAAGCGGAGAATCTCTCGTTTGTTTTTATGTTTAAGCTGAAAATTCTTTTTCTTTTACATATTCAATAAAGGCTTTTAAGCTTTTTGACAACCATTTGTTTTTGTGATAAATAAGCTGTTTCCAAATGTCTATATTCAAATCGTTCACATCAAGATAGCAAAGCTTACCGGAATCTACCAATGGCTGTGTTACAAAATCGGGAAGGTATGAAATCATATTACTTTGGCTAAGCATTGATGTAATTATATCGGTTCGTCCGATTTCGAGAAACGGAGTTATTTCTAAGGATTTTTTCGCAAGCTCTCTGTCAAAAACTCGTCTGTAGCCTTGTCCGTGTTCCGTTAAAATAAACGGCTCATTTATTATATCCTTAATTGATAAGTTTTTACGATTTGCAAATTTTGAATTTCGAGAAGCAACGAAATGCATCGGTAACTGTTGTTCTTTTGCTATTATGTAATCTTTGTTATATAAGTGATTGTCAAGAGTTATTATTACATCTGCTTCATTATGGTCGAGCATATCAAGCATAACTGCAGAGTCTCCGGTAGAGAATCTGATGGAAATATCAGGATATCTGTTATGAAAATCTGTATAATGAGAATTTATCATTTCTTCACATACAGAGTCAGGAGTGACGATGTGAATATGACCGCTGCATTCATCGTTTTCTGCGACACTTTCTTTGAAGGAGTCTGTCAGAGCACGAATCTGATGCGCGCAGTAAACAAGCTCATGACCTTTTTCGGTAAGTGTTATTGTATGATTTATTCTTTCA
>JAGAVE010000109.1 GCA_017942105.1 Clostridia bacterium
GAGCCAGGATCAAACTCTCTAAAAATTATATCTAAACACCCTCAGGTGTTTAAACCATTCTTAGAGCTTAATCGCTCATTTCGTCATTCACTGACTTTTTTATTTCGTTTCCGAAATCTCTGTAAAAGTACGTTTTGCTTTCGCAAAACTCTAGAAATCTTTTCAGGGTTTTTGTTTCATCGTTGTTTAATTTTCAAGGTGCTTACCTCTTTCGCCTCTTTTCGCGGCGGAAAGTGAACATATTATATCACTACATTTTCCCAATGTCAAGAAAAATTTTAAAAAATTTTTAAATTATTTTTTTCTTCTTTTGAGAAATGTCGTTTTAATGTATTTTATGGTATCAAACAGCTCTTTTTTTGCAAAAAGAAGGTTGAATATAATTGTAATTGCCACAACTATCACTGCAGCTTCAACCGCAAACATCGCCCATGTTGCGTATGAATTGACCGCTACTTTAGGCACGAAATAAACCGTAAGAATTGATATTGCCGAAACAGCAACAGCCATAACTACCCTTTTTATAAAAACATTAAAGCTTCTTTCGAGAATATTCTTTGAAAGATACCACGCGTATTGCACTGTGCGGAACACCATTGCAGCTAAAGTGCCGATGGCTACACCTACGATTCCCCATATAAATACACATATTACGGAAACGACAACATTTATTCCTGCTTCTGCGAAAGCGCCGTTTCTTGTCTGCTTATAATGACCGGCCGCAAGAGTAAGAGTGTTATACGGAGACCTGAGCGCGTAAGCTGCATACGCACATACAATTATATATGCAAAGACAGGTCTGATATATTCAACATCATTTATGCCTGCTGTATAAACTCTTACAAAAGGAAGAATCAATATACCTGCACAAGTAAACATAACGGTTACAACCGTATAATAAATAAACTCATACAAGGCAAACTTTTTATTTAGGTTTTCCTTTTCACCTTTTGCAATCATATTACCGAAGCCCGCTTCCATTCCCGTTGAAAACGAGCCTGTTATGTTGACAATACCGTAGACCACAGCGTGATAAACCGTATAAACAGAAACTTCTGCGATTGAAAAGGCAGATGAAATTTTGGAAACTAGCGTAAGAATAACGACATCGGCATTGAGATTGACAAAATAAGCAATATGATGACCCAAACCATCCCAACGTTGTTTAATTGCTTCTTTATCGGGTTTAGCAGACTTATCGAGCGTATATCTGCGTTTCACATAAAGGTTGAGAACGATCGGTCTGAGAACATAAACCGACGCCGTCCCTAATTTCAACCAATGAATTGACGCACCGAAATGAGCAAAAACAACAACGAGTATTGCATTGAGAATAATCGTAAAAATCTGCAAATACGATGCAACATATCTTCTTTGATCAGCGTGAATAAGAACTGTATAAGTCATACCGAAATAATACTGTGCAAAGGTGCTGATACCGATTATAACAACGAGAGATGCCGTGAACAGCCAATCAAAGCTATTGTTAACGAGAATCGGAAAAACAGCCGCAAGGACAAGCATATAACCAACGAAAATAAAGGCAATTTTTCTGAAAAAGTTTTCAGTCGCCCTGACGATTCCGCTGAGTTTTGTTGTATTTTTATCAGCAAGAGGTTTATACATAGCCGCGCGCACAACACCTGCAACACCGGCTTCAAAAAGAGCTATATAGCCAAGGAACTGGGTAATCGAAGCCGTGAGACCGTTTACATCAGAGCCATAGGTTCCGATAATTATACGCGGAACGATAAAGCCGCTTATGACCGTTACAAACTGCAAAAGTAACGATGTTACTGTATTCATTAAAGCTTTTTTACTGCGCATGGTCTCACCTCCCTGAACGCTAACTTAATAATTATATCACTTTTTTCAAAAATTTCAACAGCAAAAACGGCGGGAGCAAGCCCCCGCCATACTTTGTCATTCTGAACGAAGTGAAGAATCTTTAAAAGAGAGGTTAAGATTCTTCGGCACAGCCTCAGAATGACATTTCTGAAGCCGTGTATGCAGGAACCAGCTTCTACGGACGGTCGAGGACGCCCGTCCCTACGAATGATAAAACGGAATATCAGCGACGGGAAGATGATATCTGTCTACACGAGAGTGCATTGGTCAAAGCCAAATTTGTTTTCATATTTTTCCTGTTTATTGATGAATAAATATTGAAATAAAAACTCTTTAATGTTATAATTAATCGATTATATCGCACGGCGATAGGTTAATTTAAAAGCGAGGAGCGTAATTATGGCGAATGAAGCAAAGAAGACCATCCCTTCAGTTGAAGGTATGGAAGCCCATATCGACACATGGCGTGGTCTTATCAAAAACAAACAGCGCGGTATCTTTGCCTTTGATGAGCTTGCTGAAATCAAGCTTAAGACTCTCAAAAAGAGAATCTACACTGATTTCGAGCTTACTGACGCATGGAAAATGCGTGAGTGCAATTACAAGGATATCGGCGAATATGAATTTTTCTATGACGAGTGGAAAGAGCTCAATGTTGGCGACTATTGGGGCGGCAACGGCGTAAGTGCTTTCTTTAAGAATAAGATCGTTATCCCCGAGAAGTTTGACGGCAAAAAGGTTTCTCTTTATGTTTACTTCGGCGGTGACTCTCTTGTTTCAGTAAACGGTGTCCCCTTCCAGGGTCTTGACCCGTTCCGTAACGCAGTTGTTCTTACAGACTGCGCTAAGGCAGGCGAAGTTTTTGATATTGACATCGAGTCATACTTCGTATGGCACTCAAACGAGAGCACACTCAAGAAGCTTGAATGTTCTTTCATCGCAACAACTGATGATGAGATCAACGAGATTTACTGGGACTTCAAGGCTGTTTACAATGCTCTCTTTATGCCGGGTATGGGCAACGACTATGCTACTCTTATCCGTGAATCACTTAAAGAAGCTTTCTGCTATGTAGACTTCGACGAGCCTGATTTTGATGTA
>JAGAVE010000002.1 GCA_017942105.1 Clostridia bacterium
AATGGCAAATATATGAAAAAGTGGGTGATATTCGATGTATCACCCACTTTTAACACTGTTTTTGTTTTTATATTTTTGCAGCTTTTTATATCGATAATATCTGCATATATGCTTATGCGGGTTTATCGACAGTCTGAAACGGCTTATGCTTTTAGCATAGGCCGTGTTCTTTCATGGGATTCGATTTTTTAGGTGCACGATCAGACGGTGTATTTGTAAATTCCGCCACCTCTGATTTCGTTAACTATGTCTTTAATTCTGATTTCGGCTGTTGCGCCTTCGGGGATTTCAATTTCGATGAGTGTTTTGCCGTTTTCCTTTTTCCACTCGCTTCTGATTATGCCGAGAGGGGAATCTATCTTCGCCTTTGCCCACTGCATACCGCAATCCGTTTCGGGTGCGACGGTAAATCTTCTGTATCCGTCCCTGATATCACGGATGCCTGCAATGTGCGAATAGAGCGCCTCATCATATGTACCGAGGAAATAATGATCGAGTGAACGCGTTGATGGCTCCCACGCTTCCCACGCGCTTGTGGAACCGCTTTTAATCCAGTATCCCCAGCTCGGATATGCTGTCTGTGTAAGCACCTTGTAAGCGACATCAGCGTATCCTGCGTTGAAAAGAACGGGGAGAAAATGCTTCGTGCCCGTGCAACCTGTATCGAGGTGATAATCGTGCGTTATGATATCATCAACGAGGTTTCTGATGACTGCATCCTTGTTTTCTTCATCGACCATTCCGAATGACAGGGGAAGGAGGTTTGAAGTCTGCCTGTATTGCCTTCTGTTGCCCTTGGGATTCCAAACGGAGGTTTCATAAATCTGCTTGTCCTCATTATAAAATTTTGCGTTGAAAGCTTTACGGATTTTTTCTGCCTGAGAAAGATATTCGTCCTCGTCACCGTTATTGAGAATGGCAGAGATGCGTGCCATTGACTTGAGCATTGCAAAAACATATGCCGTACAACAGATTTCTGCACCCTCGGACGGGTCACTGATCATCTCGCTGAACTCATCATTTGCAGGAGCAAGCCAGTCGGAAAGCTCTCGTTCTCTCCAGGTGCCGCCGAAGCCCTCTATGTCTTTGATATCGTCGAGAGCAAATTTTCGAAGGTCGGGATAGATTTTTTCGGCAAATTCTGTGTTGCCGCAGAAGTTAATCAAAGCTTCCGTTGCAAAAACAAAAATCGTATTCCATACGGGTGAATTTCCGTTACCCCAACCCTGAGTGGGTACAATTACGGGCACCTTATCAAAATCACGGAAACAATCGTCCATCAGTTCAACGAACTGCTTCATATAACTGCTCATATCGAAGTTATAAAACATCGTTTCAAGAGCGCAGTTTGCATCGCCGAGCCACCCGTTCTTTTCAAAAACGGGTGTATCTGTCGGTTTCCACTGAAAGTTGTTGAGAAGAGTACGGCGCATAAGAGCGTGAAGCTCATTGATAAGTTTATCCGAGCATTCAAATGTTGAAACTGTTTTTACATCGTTTGCGATTCTGTAAAGTGTAATGTCATCGGCTGAAATGTCCTTTTTGTGATTTTCAATCTGAATGTACTGAAAGCCTTTATAGCTGAATTTCGGCTCGAAAAAGGCAGGTGTTCCGTCAGAAATGAAGGTGTCCTTCTGAATGAAATCAAGGGGCCACCAATGACCGTCACGGCCTTGATTACCGCCGATTTTTAAAATGTTGCCGTCCTCTGTCAGTTTTTCGCCGTAAGTGATTGAAACAGCCTCGTCCTTGGGCGCATCAATCCTGATTTTTGCCCAACCCGTAATCATTTCGGGCGCTTTTATAATGATATTTCCGTTATCGAGTCTTGTTATGCTTTCGGGTGTGAATTCATTGATACGGCGCATAAACGGCTCCGTATGTTTTTTAAGCTTTCCTTTTGGAGCATCAACCTTTATTGCATTTTCCCATACAAAATCCTGACGGCGAGCATCGAAGGTTTCGCCGTAGTAAATGCTGTTTGCAGTTGTATTTGCATCCTTTGCAACGAGCCAGCTTTCATCCGTTACGATTGTGTTACCATCGATTTCGATGTCAGCAATGAGCTTCGGAGCAGAGCGCCAGAGAGCCTCATCCCAATTCCAGACGGATGTTGTTTCGTTGAAAAAGCTGTGTCCGAGCTCGACGGTGATTGTATTTATGCCATCTTTGAGAAATCTGCTTATTTCAAATTCTCTGTAAAAAACAGTCTGCGTATACTGAGAGTGCGGAGGGTTGAGAACGGTGTCATCGGGAAGGTTACCGTTGATTTTAAGCTCAAAAAGACCGAGACCGCAGATGAAAATTCTTGCATCCTTTACGCTTTCTGTCAGCTCAAATTCTTTTTTGAAAAGGGGAGCAAATCTGTCCTCGACTGTCATATCAGCGCCGATCCATATTCCTTTGAAATTATGTTCCATAATAGCTGTCACCTCAAAAATAAAAAGGTTGTATCAACGGGGATACAACCTTTGTCTGTTAATTAATAAGCCTTACCCCAGTAAAGCATCTTTGTTGCAGGCTTTCCGCAGCAGACGCAGGTGTCTGAAAGGTTTTCCTGCTCGAAGGGGATACAGCGTGATGTTACGCCCGCCTCTTCCTTAAGCTTGTCTTCGCAGGCGCGATCGCCACACCACATAGCCTTGATGAATCCCGGCTTGTTGTCTGCAATATCCTTAAGCTCTGCAAAATCCTTCGCTGTAAATGTCATACTTGCACGGCGGTCATAAGCCTTTTTGTAAAGTCCTTCGTGAACAGCCTTAAGAAGTTCGGGTACCTTTGTTTCAAGCTCATCAAGAGAAACGAAGATCTTTTCGCCACTGTCGCGTCTTACGATAACGCACTGGTTGTTTTCAATATCCTTAGGACCGATTTCAAGACGGAGTGGAACGCCCTTCATCTCATATTCTGCAAACTTCCAGCCCGGGCTGTTGTCGCTGTCGTCAAGCTTGACTCTGCATACATCGGAGAGTCTTGAATAAAGCTCGTTTGCCTTGTCAAGAACGCCTTCCTTATGAGCTGCGATGGGGATGATAACCATCTGAACGGGAGCAACTGCAGGAGGAAGAACAAGACCGTTGTCATCACCGTGAGTCATAATGATTGCGCCGATAAGACGGGTTGTACAACCCCATGAGGTCTGGAACGGGTGGTGCTGCTTGTTGTCCTTACCACTGTAAAGAATGTTGAAAGCCTTTGCAAAGCCGTCGCCGAAGAAGTGCGATGTTGCGCTCTGAAGAGCCTTACCGTCGTGCATAAGAGCCTCGATTGTGTATGTATCCTCAGCGCCTGCAAAACGCTCTTTCTCTGTCTTGACACCCTTAACAACGGGCATTGCAAGGTAATTCTCGCAGAAGTCTGCGTATACATTGAGCATACGGATTGTCTCTTCCTGAGCCTCTTCGCTTGTTGCGTGGATCGTATGTCCTTCCTGCCAGAGGAATTCTCTTGAACGAAGGAAGGGACGAGTTGTTTTCTCCCAACGGACAACGCTTACCCACTGATTATAGAGCTTGGGAAGGTCGCGGTAAGAGTGAATAATGTTTGCATAATGCTCGCAGAAAAGAGTTTCTGAAGTAGGTCTGACGCAAAGTCTCTCTTCAAGCTTCTCGTTTCCGCCGTGAGTTACCCAGGCAACCTCGGGTGCGAAGCCTTCAACATGATCCTTTTCTTTATTGAGAAGGCTTTCGGGAATAAACATCGGCATACAGACATTCTCGTGACCTGTCTTTTTAAACATAGTGTCGAGAGTGTGCTGGATGTTTTCCCAGATAGCATAGCCGTAAGGTCTTATAACCATACAGCCCTTGACGCTTGTATATTCGATAAGCTCAGCTTTCTTAACAACGTCTGTATACCATTTTGCGAAATCCTCATCCATTGATGTGATTTCTTCAACCATTTTTTTCTGCTGTGCCATTTTATAGTTTCCTGCCTTTCAAAATTGACGGAGCCTCCGTCGGGGGAATTATTCGTTATCTTCGATATACTTAACCATATCTTCAACTGTACGGATGTTTTCAAGTGCTTCATCGGGCACTTCAATACCAAATTCGTCTTCGATGCTCATAACGAGGTCAACAACATCGAGGCTGTCTGCGCCAAGGTCATCAAGAATATGGCTGTCATATGTGATTTCATCAATATCAAGCTCAAGCTGATCAGCGATGATTTCCTGCAATTTTTCAAAAATTGACATAAAAACAACTCCTTCATTTATGTACTGTCCAGTTATTATTTATAATAATCTATTCATTACAAAATATTAGTGACTTTTTAGGCTTTTGTCAATAGTTTTGCGAATAATTTGTTGCTATCGGACTTTATGTTTATTGTTCGTTTTTTTAACAAATTGTATTTATTAGCTTGAACCTGAATAAAAGGACGGTGTAAAGTAAATTACTTTGCGTAAAGGCTTTCACCTTGCACCCTGTGGAAAACTCGGTGGAAAATGTGGAAAACTCAACGCAAAATCAAGGAATTTCATTAAAAGTGGTGGAAAAATCGTAAAGTTAAATAGCTTTACAGCTGATTTTCAACACTTTTTGATAAATTTTTAACATTCAAATTATTCATAAAAAGCTGTATATCCCGTTTCGGCTTATTCGCCGCAGGCGATAACTCTCTCTGCCAGCTCGTGGAGCTGCGCCATATCTGAGAGCATACCAACCTCCTGGCGGAAGGCGGCAGCTCCTCTTATACCTTTGATGTACCAGGCGGCGTGTTTTCTTGCCTCTCTCATACCGACTCTTTCGCCTTTATAGCGGCAGATGAGCTCAATATGCTCAATCATAACCCTCATCCGTTCAGCTATATCGGGCTCGTCGGGCATAGTTCCATTCTCAAGATATGAGTTTATATTTTCAAAAATCCACGGTTTGCCGAGTGCACCTCTGCCAACCATAAGGAAGTCGCATCCCGTTTCGTCGAGCATCCGCTTTGCGCTTTTGCCGTCAACAATATCTCCGTTACCGATGACGGGGATATTCACAGCCTTTTTGACATTTGCAATTTCGTTAAGATAAACGGGAGGAGCGTACATCTGTGTGCGTGTTCTTCCGTGTACCGTAAGGGCACTTGCTCCTGCGGCTTCAATTCTTTTTGCAACTTCAACCGCATTGACGGTGTCCGTGTCCCAACCGATACGAATTTTAACGGTTACGGGAATTGGCGAAGACTTAACAACGGCATCGACTATTTCGCTTATTAACGGAGGATTTTTAAGAAGGGCAGAGCCGCCTCCGTTACCTGCAATTTTAGGTGCAGGACATCCCATATTGATATCGATAAAATCAGGATTGAAGCTGAGCGTTTTTAAAGCCGCCTCAGCCATAATTGAAGGGTTATCTCCGAAAATTTGCGCTCCTGCAGGTCTTTCCTCATCAGAAAGGAAAAGAAGCTCCTTTGATTTTTTATCCTGCATTGTAAGACCTTTCGAGCTTACCATTTCGCTGATAACATATGCCGCTCCGTAGCTGACGCAAAGCTCGCGGAATGCTCTGTCTGCAACTCCTGCCATAGGGGCGAGGGCTGCGTGTTTTTTTATTTCAATATTTCCAATTTTCACAAAATCACCGAAAAATATTTTAACACGAATATACCACAATTGTCAAAAGTATGATATAATTAATTTAATTCTTTTTTGGAGGCTTTTTATGAGACTTCTTGTTATCGACGGAAACAGCATATTAAACCGCGCTTTTTACGGAATAAAACTTCTGACGACTAAGGATGGACGGTATACAAACGGCATTTACGGATTTATGAATATTTTCCACCGTCTGCTTGAAGATTGTAAGCCGGACAGGGTAGCGGTTGCTTTTGATGTCAAGGCGCCGACTTTCAGGCACGAAATGTATACGGAATACAAAGCAGGGCGCAAAGGTATGCCGGACGAGCTTCACGAGCAGATGCCTGTCCTCAAAGAGCTTCTTACTTTTTTAGGATATAAAGTAGTTGAAAAAGCAGGTTGGGAGGCAGACGATATTCTTGGTACGCTCAGCGTGCAGATGAAAGAGGGAGATCATTGCTTTATCGCAACCGGTGACAGGGACAGCCTTCAGCTTGTCAGTGAAAACACGACTGTTCTTCTTGCATCAACAAAAATGGGCAGGACGCAGACAGTGTCTTATGACTCGCAGAAGATTATGGAAGAATATGGTGTCACCCCGAAGCAGATGATCGAGCTCAAAGCTCTCCAGGGAGACAGCTCGGATAATATCCCGGGTGTTGCAGGTGTTGGTCCGAAAACGGCGGGCGAGCTTATTCAGAAATACGGTAGCATTGACTATATTTACGAAAATATTGACGCTCTTGAGATTAAACCGAAGCTTCGTGAAAAGCTTGTTGAGAATAAGGAGTCGGCCTATCTGAGCCGCAAACTCGGCACAATTTCCCTTGAAGCTCCGATTGACACGGATATGGATTCATATGTGCAGGCTGAGGGTGATAAGGGCGCGGCGACCAGACTTCTTGCGTCCCTTGAAATGTTCAAAATGATAGAGACTTTTGAACTCGGCGCACATCATAGCGAAACGGAAGAAAAGGTATCGGGTGAAACAGTTGAGGTGAAATATGTTGACGGGCTTGATGAAATCAGGCTTGATGATGCTATTTATTTTATTCCCGTTTACGAAGACGGAGAAGTTGTAAAAATCGCTTTCTTTGCAGACGGAGCAGTTTATATTGCTGAAAACAACAGCTTCATTTTTGCTTCTCAGCTTGCAGAGATTCTCTCGGATGAGAAAAAGGAGAAAATCACATACGATATAAAACCTCTTCATTCCTGGGCGTTTGCAAGGGGCGTTGAAATCAAAGGTAGAATAAGCGACCTGATGATAGCCGGCTATATTCTCAATCCCTCTGCGAGCGATTATCGCCCGTCAAGAGTTCTTCAGGAATACGGCGGAGCGTTACCTTCAATGAACGAAGATAATCAGCTTGCTCTTGATACGGCATCTCTCAGAGATGCTTGGGAAAAGGTTTTTTGCGAGCTTGAAAAGAACGGACAGACGGATCTTATGTATAACATCGAAATGCCTCTCGCAAAGGTGCTTTCTTCGATGGAGGTTACAGGTTTTCTCGTAGATTCGCAGAGCATTGAGGAATACGGCGCCGTTCTTGAGACGCAAGTCAATTCGCTTGTTGAAAGAATTTATGACCTTGCAGGAGAGGAGTTTAATATAAACTCTCCAAAGCAGCTTGGAACAGTTCTCTTTGAAAAGCTGAAGCTTCCTTCTAAGAAAAAGACCAAATCGGGATATTCAACCAATGCAGATGTGCTTGAAGCGCTTGCCCCGGATTACCCGATTGTTTCTCTTGTTCTTGAATACAGAACTCTTGCAAAGCTTAAATCAACATATTGTGACGGTCTTAAAAAATGCGTTGCGCCCGACGGAAGAATTCATTCAACACTCAATCAGACGGAAACGAGGACTGGAAGAATATCTTCGACCGAGCCTAATCTTCAGAATATTCCCGTCAGAAGCGATGTCGGCAGAGAGCTTCGTAAGTTCTTCGTTGCAAAGGAAGGCTGTGTTCTTATTGATGCTGACTATTCGCAGATCGAGCTCAGAGTGCTTGCGCACATTGCAAATGATGAGCGTATGCTTGCGGCGTTCAACAATGAAGATGACATCCATACGATAACGGCTTCGCAGGTTTTCAATATGCCCGTTGAGGCAGTGACGCCTCTTATGAGAACGAGAGCAAAGGCCGTCAATTTTGGTATAGTTTACGGTATCGGTGCATTTTCACTCGCAAAGGATATCGGCGTAACAAGAGCCGAGGCAGACAGATACATCAAAGGCTATCTGCATAACTTTTCAGGCGTTGATTCCTATATGCAGAAGGTTATTGCGGATGCTAAAATCAACGGCTTTGTCAGCACTCTTTTCGGCAGAAGGCGCTATCTTCCCGAATTAACATCTTCAAACGCAATGCTTCGTCAGTTCGGCGAAAGAGTTGCGAGAAATATGCCTATTCAGGGTACGGCAGCGGATATTATCAAAATTGCGATGATCAGGGTTTATGAAAGAATGAAAGCGGAAAATCTTAAGGCTCGTCTTATTATGCAGGTTCACGATGAGCTTATAGTTGAAGCTCCTGAAGATGAGAAAGAAAAGGTTCTGAAAATCGTAAAGGAAGAGATGGAAAATGCTACGGTTATGAATGTTAAGCTGACCGCGGATGTCCATTCGGGTAAGAGCTGGTATGAAGCAAAAGATTAAGAAAAACAGATATACCGTTCTTGATATAATCCGCGGACTTTCCGTAATTTCGATGGTCGTTTACCATACGATGTGGGATCTGGTTTACCTTTTCGGCGTGTCAATCCCGTGGTTCAGAACGGAGAAAGGATTTATCTTTCAGCAGAGCATATGCTGGAGCTTTATTCTCGTTTCGGGATTCTGTATTCAGCTCGGAAAAAAGAAGCTGAAAAGAGGCTTAATCGTTTTTGCTTGCTCGCTCGTTTTGACGGCGGTTACGGCAATAGTAATGCCTGAGGAAATTATCATTCACGGCGTGCTGAGCCTTATAGGCGCATCGATGCTTATAACGGCACTGCTTGAACCGATTTTTAAAAGGATTCATCCGTTATTTGGAATTGCTATAAACTTTTTGCTGTTTTTATTGACATATGACATAACGAAAGGCATAATCGGAATAGGTGGGTATGAGCTTATAAAAATGCCGGAGTTTTTATATGCAAATGAGATAACGGCGTTTTTCGGCTTTCCTCATTTCGGATTTCAATCAGCAGATTATTTTCCTCTTTTTCCTTGGATATTTTTATTTTTTACGGGGTATTTTATCTGCTCGCTTCTTAAAAGAACAGATAGAATGAAAATGCTCTCGGCGTTTTCCTGCAGACCTCTTGAATTCATCGGAAGACATTCACTTGAAATATATATGGCGCATCAGCCTGTGATATTTGGCATACTGTACTTGATGTTTAGTTGACTTTACTAAAATATAATGTTATTATTCTAATATAATAAATAAGGAGTGGGAAGAATGAAAGCTTTGTTTGTAATGCCGTATAATTGCGACCTTATCCATGCAGTTTCTCTTCCTCTTGGTCTTATATCCATCGGCTCATATCTTCAGGAAAACGGATACGAGGTCAGAATCTGCGATATGTCAGTTTCCCATATTAATATTGAAAAGGTTTTTGACGAATTCAGACCCGATGTTGTCGGTATATCACTTTCGTCGGTTAAGCATATCGAAGGTGCGACTGAGGTTTCGAAAAAGCTTCATAAAAAGGGAGTTCCGATTGTATGGGGCGGAACCTTCTGCGATGTCTGTGACCCTCAGATTGTTTTTGACGGCGCAGATGCAGATTACCTCAGCTTCTGCGAAGGTGAGGCGACCTGGCTTGAAATTATGCAGACTCTCGAAAACGGAGGGGATTTAAGAAAGCTGAAGGGTATAGCATACCGCGATGATAACGGCAAGGCTGTTGTAACTGCTCAAAGAGAATTTGTTGACCTGACCAAGCTTCCTTTACTTGATTATACTCTTGTTGATGTTAAAGCATATTCTCAGTATCTTTACGGATGCAGTAATCTTGTTTATGTTTATCTCTCGAAGGGTTGTCCTTCAAAGTGTACCTTCTGTGTTAATCAGGTTACGCACAGATGCACATACAGGCGCCGTGAGCTTGAACATTTTATGAAGGAGACGGAAATACTTGTCAAGCAGTACGGTGTTGACGGACTGTACTTCTGCGATGAGCTTTGCTTTAAAAATAAAGAGCAGGTCTATGAGGTCTGCGATGCATTTGAAAAATCAGGACTTAAATTTTTCTGGGGATTCCAGACCCGTATAGGTATTCTTGGTGAGGAAGAGTTCAGACGCTGCTATGAATGCGGTTGCCGTTGGGTTGACTTCGGCATTGAAAGCGGAAGTAAAGAACAGCTCGCAATAATGAAAAAGGGTATTCCTTACGAAAAAATTGAGCCGACATTTGAAATATGCGATAAGCTCGGAATAATTTCTCTTGCTAATTTTATCGTTGGTCTTCCGGGTGAAACTGAAGAACAGCTTATGGAAACGGTTAACCTTGCAAACAGAATCAAGGCTACTCAATGCTCTTTTCTTCAGTATTGTATTTCACCCAATACAGTAATGAGCCAAAAGGCTATCGATGACGGTCTTGTTAAAAATCCCGTAAGAAAGCTTAAGGATTACAGGAAGATTGATTTCTTCCTCTCAAGGACGGATAATCTTTCAAAAATCAGGCAGACGGAGCTTAATGTTGTTCAGTCATATTATCTTTGGAATGCTGTCTTTAAAAAAGACTACGGAAAAGATGCAAAAAGCTACGATTTGCTTTTTAAACATATGCAGACGCTATTTCACCGCCTTTCATTCCTTTCTTTTTCGAACGGCGTGAAATGTCTGTTTGAATTCGGATACCTTGGACTGCGTTTCTTTACGGATACGCATTTTCATCCGGGGATAATTAAAAAATATAATTTGAAAAAATAACATAACGCGGCTTTGCTTAGTGCAGAGCTGCGTTATTACTTTTTGTCGGCAATCCCTGTCAGAAGGTAGAGCGAAACGATGAGTAATGTAAAATTTTTCTTTGAATAAACAGCTATTATCAGACCTGAAACAAGCATCAACGAGCAGAGTATAATGCTCAGTGTTTTTGCACTTTTACTGTCAGGGAAGAGGGCGGAAAGAATATGGCCTCCGTCGAGAGCTGAAACGGGCAAAAGATTGAAAAAAGCAAGAGCCAAGTTGATAACAGCCAAGTCGCTTTTTCCTAATATAAAAAGAACGGAAGCGGCAATCAGATTCATAGCAGGGCCTCCTGCGGCGATGAATGCTTCTTTTAAGGAGGGGACATAATCTTTGTGTGTGTATATTTTAACGCCGAAGCAGCCGAATTGCAGAGCGGAAATTTTTCTGCCCGTCAGAAGCATTGCGAAGAGGTGCCCGAATTCATGAATGATGCAGAAAGCAAAGCAGTAGAAAGCTTGCGTTTCAGGAAACAATGTCAGCATAAGAGCGATGATTGCAACGAACCAAAATCCGATTTCAATTGAAATGTTGCAGACGGAAAACTTCATACTCTGCCATCATCTTCTTTTATATAATTAAGAGGGTCAACTGCAGAGCCGTCTGTGTGAATTTCAAAATGCAGATGAGGGCCTGTGCTCCAACCCGTACTTCCGACAAAGGCAATGACCTCACCTGCGCGGATGACGGAGCCTTCAGTAACAAGCACCTCTGAGCAATGGCAGTATAGCGTCTGTGTACCGTCGGAATGTTCCATCAGCACGAAGTTTCCTTTTTTATCGCCGTACCCCGTGTCTTTGACAACTCCGTTGTAGGAGGCTACGATGTCCGAGCCTTCCTTAGCCGCAATGTCAACCCCTGTGTGAAGCCCGTATTTTCCGGAAATCGGGTTTGTACGGTAACCGTATCTGGAGGTGATACGGCCGTGAAGAGGAGTGACGATGTTTTTGTTCTTTTCGAGCGACGCCATAACGGCAACGGCGGAGCTTTCTTTTTCATCGTCTTCTCCGCCCTCACCGTTGAGTTCCGCTTCAGTAGTTTCTTCCTCAACGGGATTGAAAACACCCTTTGCAGACTGAAACAGCTCATCAGCACCCATATTGACGGACATAATTCTGTCGTACTCGCTTTTTAAAAAATCGAAGGTTGACGGACTGAATTTTCCTGCGAGAAAAACGAGAAGTATAAGAAAACCGCAGACAGCGGCCTGAACAAGAATTACTTTGTTGACTTTTTCGCCCGATTTCTGTTTCTTGTCTTTTTCGGGCGCTTTTTTGGATGAAACATCTTTTTCCATAACATCACCTCAAGGAAATATTATGAAAAAATGAAAATAAATATGCAACGAAGCACAAAAGCAAAAACTGCGGCGGAAGTGCCACAGTTTTCGTTGTTTAAATTAAGATAGTTTAAAAGAATATGTCTAATATGTTATGTCCGTCAACATAATATGTCATAACTCTATCAAGCTCTTCAGAATACTCTTCTTTAGAGATTTCATTTCCGTTGGGATCTTTATAGATGCTGGTATCAGTGTAGAGATCATCGATTCCGGTGCTTTCTTCATAATATCCTGAGCAAAGTGTGGTTTTATGTGTATCTTCATCCAGATTTCCTTCGTACCTGACAAGCGTTTTTCCGTTGTTATCCCACTGAGTGTCGCTTGCAAAGGAGGAATCAGTATAAACAATATTACAGCCTGCAAAAGAATCGAGAGTGAAATCAGGACTTATGTAGTATGCATATACATCTACAATGCGATTATTATCTTCATAAGTTAATCCGACTTCAAAATTGTTATCACCGTAGTCTTCAACATAACCCGTGGCTTTGCCGTAAATATGATATTCATCGAGATTTATTGATGAAGGTAAGGCTACCGTAATTTCTTTTTCTTCGCCGTTTTCAAGCTCAGCAACTACAATCAATGAGTTTGGTTTGTTTTTATCTTCAGACGGGTTGGCAGAAGAAGGTTTATCGTCAGCGTTAATCAGACTTGTTGCTGAGTTTTTGGTTGTGCTGTTTTTGCTTTCGGATGAATTCTCTCTTTTATCGCCGCAGGCAGTAAAAGTAGAAAGCAGAAAAATTGCCGTGAGAAATAAAGATATGTATTGTTTCATTGATAACACTCCTTGATGTTTTTTACAATTATGCCATAAATCCTGCCAAAAGTCAATGGCAGAATTTATGGCATAATATAATATTTTCGGTGATGAGAATGATTTATAAAAGAATCCGTGATTTGCGTGAAGATAAGGATTGGACGCAACAGAAAATTGCTGATATGCTTTTTATTAATCGCAGAACTTATGCTGCTTATGAAAACGGTGTGAATTCAATGACACCGGAAACTCTTATAAAAATTGCCAGAATTCATAATGTCAGTGTCGATTACATTCTTGAATTAACTGATAATCCCCAACCGTATAAAAAATAACAAGACTTGCAAGGGCGAGTCTTGTTATTTTTGTTATGTATCAAGTTTTTTCAATGCTCAGACTTGCGCAAGCGTTGAGCGAGAGGTCTGCCGTGTTACCGTTTAAAAATTCGTAGTAACCCTGAGCGCCGACCATTGCGGCATTGTCTCCGCAATATTTCAGCTCGGGTGCGTAAAGCTCCCATCCGTGTTTTTCACAAAGAGCCGTCATTTCTCTTCTGAGAACGGAGTTTGCCGAAACACCGCCTGCAAGAACGATTTTTTCGTAACCGAGTGCAACGGCTGCTTTTTCCGTGTTTTCAGTCAGGCAATCAACAACAGCTTTTATGTAAGAAGCACCGAGGTCGGGCACATTGATTTCTTCGCCCTTTTGCTTTGCGATGTTGATTGTATTAAGCACAGCAGTCTTAAGTCCCGAAAAGCTGAAATCGTAGGGTGCGCCGTCAACACGCGGATGAGGCATTTTATAGGCAGAACTGTTGCCGTCCTTTGCAACTCTGTCAAGGTTAAGTCCGCCGGGGTAGGGCAGTCCCATTGCACGCGCCGCTTTATCCATCGCTTCACCTGCGGCATCATCGTGAGTGTAGCCGATAACCCTGAAGTCTGTATAGTCTTTTACCTCAACAAGGTGGCTGTGTCCGCCCGAAACAACAAGGCAGAGAAACGGAGGTTTAAGCTCGGGATGAGTTATGTAGTTTGATGCGATATGCGAGCGCAGATGATGAACGGGGACAAGTGGAAGACCCGATGCCATCGAAATTCCCTTGGCGTAGTTAACGCCGACGAGCAGTGCTCCGATAAGCCCGGGGGCGTGAGTAACGGCAACGGCATCAATATCCTTGAGAGTACAGCCTGCATCCTCAAGAGCTGATTTAACGACTCCCGATATTGCTTCAACATGCCTTCTCGATGCGATTTCGGGAACAACTCCGCCGTAAATTTTATGCTCTTCAACCTGCGAAGCAACGATGCTTGAAAGCACCTTTCTGCCGTCTTCAACAACGGCCGCCGCTGTTTCGTCGCAGGATGATTCAATAGATAATATCTTCATTGAGTTCACCTCAGGTATCTGGTCATAATATAAGCGTCTTCGGTCGGGTTGGAATAGAAATTCTTGCGCTGACCTACGATATTATAACCCTGTTTTTTGTAAAGTTCAATAGCAGGAATGTTACTTATCCTGACTTCAAGAGAAATAAATTCACAATTTCTTTTTTTTGCGCCGTGTGTTGCGGCGTCGATAAGCGTCTCGCCGATGCCGAGGCGTCTGTATTCGGGGAAGACTGCAACATTTGTTATATATGCTTCTCCGCAGATTTCGTGTATTCCGATATAACCGAGGATTTTACCGTCAGAAATTGCTGTAAGAAAATGTGCTGTTTCGTTAGAAAGCTCGGCGCGCAGACCGTTTTCACTCCAGGGAACGGAAAAAGAGATTTTCTCAAGCTCGGCAATTTCTTTTATATGTTCTTCCTTCATAGGCTCAATATCCATCGTGATACTGTCAAGAAATTTTTCAAGAAAAGCTTCGATTTTATCTGCGCAGTTGCGATAGATTTCCGTATCACCGCCGAAAGGATCGGGGATTCCGCCCTCGGGAACAAGTATCCTGAAGGAAGGATTGACTCTCATAACTGCATTTTTGTGATTCTCGGTCATACAGACCATAATATCTGTTTCGTCGAGTATATATTGATTAAAAACCGTCGCGCGGTGATGCGTGAGGTCGGCTCCTCTTTCGGCGCAGACCTCGACAGCCTGAGGGGATGCCTCGTCACCCGTGTAAGCGGCAAGTCCGCAACTTCTGCAGGTGATATCAGTAATACCTCTTTCGCTGAGAATCTTTTTAAAAAGACCCTCAGCCATTGCACTTCGGCATGTGTTGCCCGTGCAGACGAATGTTATATTAAGCATAGCCGTCACTCCAAAGAAAATTAACACACATATTATAACATATTCCGTATGATTTTGCTACGGTTATAAGGTTTATTTTTGTATTGATATTTTGAAAATATTATGTTAAACTAAAGTTGCGACATAAACTCAATATTATTCCTCGAAAGGAAAAGTTTGTATTTTTATCAATAGGTAAAAATGCAGGCTCTTTTTCGCATACTTTTCCTTGACGAGAGTTGTGAGTTTGTGTCGCAGCAAATGGGGCTATGTGTTTTTTGTGCGTAGCTTCGGCTGCGCACTTTTTAATTCAGGAGGAAATTTTATGAAAAGCAGAATGTTCAGATCGATTTTTGCAATGCTCCTTACGATCTCTCTTGTAATAAGCTTCTCAGCTTGTTCGGACAAGGGAAATGATGAAAGCGTTGCAAAAGAAAAACAAGAGGAGACAACTACATACGACGAAAGCGGATTGGTTCCGTCTGCCAAACCCGATAACGAGGTTGAAAAAATGGGACTGAATGTCAGCGCTGAAGGCGGAGTTGAAATTTCTGCAAACACAAAGTATTTTACAACAAACCTGAAGTTCGCAGATTTTGCAGGAGAAAGCGATTCGAAATTCAGAGCTTATGCAGGAAACCAGAATAATCTTCCCGAGCTTCTTTGCCCCGTGTCATCAAATATGTATGTTGCAAAAAGCCTCCCGGTTTTTTATGCAGGTTCAATTGACGATGCAGGTCATATCAACGCAGCCAAGATAGACAGTGATGTTGAAAGCTATTATGTTGCTTTTGATGTGTTTGTTAAGGCTGATCAGGCTCAGAAGGTTTACTGGGGAGAGACGACTGTTACTTGCGAGGACAATCCGGAAGCGCTTACAGCAATGCGTGTTGCTCTTGTAAACTGCGGAACGGTTGCCGAAAACTCAAAAGCAGATGAAATTCTTTCGGTAAAACCGGAGAATGCTCTTCAAAACCGTGTTGTTATGTATGAGCCGAAATCAACTGAGCATACAGAAAGTTCAGGCTATGAGGACGGTGCAACGGTTCCGGATCTATACATTTCCTCTCCTTTTTCAAAGCGTACACCGACAGGTAACGGTAAGAACATTATTCAGGAAGCTCAGTATGCAGGTGCCGCGTTCGGTACCCTCGCAACTGATGCAAATAAGAGTGAAAACGCTTACTTTAATGCTGGGGTAGGTATTAACCGTGTCCGCGTATACATCTGGATGGAAGGCAACGATGTTGATTGTGCAAATGCTTTGGCAGGAGCAACACTGGATATTAATCTTGCTTTTAATGCTGTTTGATGAATTGAAATACAATATTTTAACAAAAGCCGCGACGCAATGTTGCGGCTTTTTGATGCCGTTTGTTCTTGCATTTTTTTGGTCTGTGTATTAGAATATTAAATGACAGATATTTTGTTGGAAAATTAATAAAGCGAGGTTGAGGTTTATGACAAAGATTATTGCTTTTATTATGGCCGTTTTTACCTGGCTCGGTGCGGTTTTAAATCCCGGTTGGGTTAAAACCGAAGGAATTTACGGTGAAACCCGGGAAAGGGTTCAGACCGTGTTCGATGAAGGCGAGTTTATTATGGGCGAGAATGATCTCGTTGTTGCTCCTGACGGTGACGACAGCAATCCCGGTACTCCCGAAGCTCCCCTTAAAACGCTTGAGAGAGCAAAAGAACTTCTTAAAGCGGATGATTCCGAAGCTTGCGTAACGGTTTGGTTCAGAGAGGGTACATACACGGTAAGCGAAACCGTTGAATTTACGGCTGAGGATAGAGAAAATGTTCTTTACCGTTCATATCCCGGTGAAAAGGTTGAATTCTCAGGATCAAAGGAGATCAAGGACTTCAGCGAAACAACAATCAACGGCGTTAAAGCTTTTGTAACTGATGTCAATATAGATTCGGACGATGATTATTTCCATTCACTTTTCAAGGGAGATAAGCGCCTTGCCCGTCCTAAATATCCTAAAGAGGATGTATTCAAGGTAGCAGATCCGAGCGAAAGCGAAGGCAGTGCAAATTCGTGGGACCCGTATTTCTTTATATTTTCTCTTGCTTTTTACGCGCATAAAGAGGATGTTCTTGACTTTGCAAACGCAGGCGATGTTACGGTTAAGATTATGCACTTCTGGTGCGATGAGATTCTGCCGATGAAATCTGTTGATACCTCAACAGGCAGAATTGAAACAACCAAGGCTACGGCAATGAGAATCAGAGTTGATGATAACTACATCTTCGAAAATGTTAAGGAAGCTCTTTGTGAACCGGGCGAATGGTACCTCGACAGAGCGGAAGAGAAGCTCTACTACATCCCCGAAGAGGGCGATACTGTTGAAAATACGGTTCTTCAGGCAGGCGTTACGGAAGAACTTGTAAACTTTAAAGATGCAGAAAATATCTCTTTTCAGGGTATTGATTTTATAAATACGGATTGGGATTATGTTGACGGAACACACACGGGAAGGCCGTTCTCAAAGGATCATCCTTTATACGGTAATGTTAAGTACGGCACAGACCATCCGCAGGCCGCCTTCGAAGTTCCTGCAGCGATTTATATCGAAGGTTCTAAGGGAATTGACTTCACAGATTGCCGTTTTGAAAACATTTCATATACAGCAGTCAAGTTTGATAAGGGCGCTCAGAATTGCGATATCACAAGCTGTCTGTTCAACGAAATCGGCGCTAATGCTGTTTTTATCCACGGTGATTTCGTTGTCCCTGCAACAACAAAGAATATCAATGTCCACGATTGTCATATCAGCAATTACGGCAGAATTTACAATAACGCAATCGGTATCCTTCTGACTCATGCATACGATTGTGACCTGACATACAACGAAGTTCACGATGGCTGGTATACGGGAATTTCTGTCGGTTGGAATTGGGGTTATTCAGACCACCCGACAAATAAAATCAACATCAGTAATAACCTTATTTATAACATCGGTAACGCGTGGCTTTCGGATATGGGCGGTATCTATACTCTCGGCGTTCAGCCGGATACCGTTATTTCGGGAAATGTGATTTATAATGTCGGCTGTGATGAAGGTCAGTACGGTTATGGCGGATGGGGTATATACCTCGATGAAGGCTCAAGCGAAATGCTTGTTGAGAATAACCTCGTTTACGATTGCTCATCCGAAACCTTCCATCAGCATTACGGAAGAGATAATATCGTAAGAAACAATATCTTTGCTTTCGGTGGTGAGGGTGCATTCATCGTAACAAAGCACGAGGAGCACAATTCTCTTACATTGACTAATAACATCTTCGTAGTGGATGATGCTCCGGTTTATTCCTTTGATACAGAAAAGGATTGGTTTGTTGATGACAGCAATCTTTACTGGGACTATAAGCGAGGCGGTAATGTCTATTCGGGTGATAATACAAAACTTTTTGAAAGAAAGTCGCTTGTTATTCTCACAGCTCAGGGATATTATAACAACGCAGTTTATGCAGATCCTCTCTTCAAGGATGCTGAGAACAGAGACTTCACTCTTGCAGAAAACAGTCCTGCACTCGAAGCAGGCTTCGTGCCTTTCGAATACGACGCAGGTACGCTGACGAAGTTTGATTGAGTTTAAGTTGAATAAACGAAAAACCATCGGGATAAGCTCCTGATGGTTTTTCTCAATAATAATGAAATTTAATATTTATCAGCCAACGGTAATCTCTGCCTGCGCCTGATTTCCCGCGGCATCAACTGCTATGATTGTGTATGTGTCGCCTGATATGCCGTTGGGGTCTGTTACCGTAAGGGGATAGTCCCATTTGTAATTTTCAATACGGGTGAAAAATTCGCCGTTTTTGCAGATGCGATAGTAAGCAATGCCGAAGTTGTCTTCAGAAGCATCCCAGCTTATCGTTATACCGTTTTCGTCTGAAACGATTGTTGCGTTTGCAGGAGCTGTGGGGTTTTCTGTTTCAAGCACATATCCGTTTGCAACATAGTCACGGTAGGTTTCAATATACATATCCTTAACAAGGTTTGGTGAGTAGTAGTGGGAATAAGAGAATGCGATAATGTTTTCGCAGTAGCGTGAAGCAACATCGAGCTGCATAACGAAACGGTCAAGTGTAGCTGTGACGGATTCAATGTTTTCTGTCTCAGGTCGGAGTATTGTTCCGCCAAGAATGCTCGGACCCGTTGCAATGTCAAAGTTTTCGCAGTTTGCCCAGAGCTTTATATCAGCATCAGCTTTTTTTGCCGCATTGGAGTACATTTCCCAAATTCTTACAAGGTTATCCTCTTCAATCCAATCAGCGCCGATTGCGTCCTGAGGTGCAACGATATCGCCGTCTCTGAAAGCTGTTTTTTCAAAGAATGTGAGCCACTGTGAATAGGTTGCAACATCGCCGAGGTCGAGGTAGTGAGCTGTGTAAGGGCTTATCATCATCGGTAGGGCAGGGTCAACCTCTGTTGCACGGTTGAGAACGGTGTTAAAGCCCTTGACCATTTTGTTCATAAGAGGTCCGCAGTTTATCTGATTGTTTATTTCAAGAGTGAAATACCAGCCGTAGAAATTATCGGGGCTGACAGAATAGTAGCTGTCGTAAATATCTTCAAGCATATCGGCCGTAATTGCGCAGACGGATTTATATTCACCCGTGAAATTGCCGAGCAACCAGAATGAATCAAACATCGTCAGACCGACGAAAACCTTGATATCCGTACCCTTGCAGGCTTCAAGGGCTGCCTCAACGACATCTCCACCGAAGGTCGCACCGTCGAAAGCAGGGATGGTGCTGTCATAATAAACAGTCCAGTTGCCGTCTGCGTCCATATTTGCAAGGTCCTGCAAAACGAGGTATTCGATGCCGTCGCGTTGCATACATTCTATTTCTGCGCTCCAACGCTCCTCGTCCCATGTGCTGCTCATCCACGACTGAAGAAATGTGCCGCTGATTTCAGGTGCACATTTGCGTTCGGGAAGCTGTGAATCTCCGAATGGTGTTGCGACAGTTATGAAGGATATCAGCGCAATAAGAAAATTTTTGATAAAACTCAACATACTAAAACTCCTTGTTTTGAAAAATTAGCTTAACGCTGTCATTATAGCACACAATATTTGAATTTTCCACATAAAGGTGATTTTTATGTCCGGGCGAATGGGCAGGAGTAAGGATGATATCAAAGCTTGAAAAAATATGCAAAAATTTTCGGTTTTATGCAATAATTATGAATAATATTCAATGCGACTTTTGCACCTGAAAATATATTGAATTTTCTTACATCAAATTTGCTTCAAAGTGTTGAAATTGGGCGAAAAAAGTGTTATATTTATATGAACTTGTAATTTTGCATAGATTATTTGCGAGTTTTTGCAGTAGCTTGTGCAGGTTTACAAAAAGTGATTTTTTGCAAATTTTTTGTTGCATATTTATACACATCGTGTTAATATATGTGCATAAAAGCAAGCAGAAATGCATACTGGAGGTTTTGTTATGAATAAAGAAAACATAAAGAAGGTTGTCCTTGCTTACTCAGGCGGTCTTGATACTTCAATCATCATCCCTTGGCTTAAGGAAAACTATAACAACTGTGAGGTTATCGCAGTATCAGGTAATGTTGGTCAGGCAAGCGAGCTTGAAGGTCTTGAAGAGAAGGCTATCAAGACAGGCGCTTCTAAGATCTATATCGAAGACCTTACAAAGGAATTTCTTGAGGAATATGTTTTCCCCGGAATTCAGGCAGGAGCAAAGTATGAGGATTATCTCCTTGGTACAGCTTATGCCCGTCCTCCCATCGCTAAGAGAATCGCTGAAATCGCAATTGCAGAAGGTGCAGACGCTATCTGCCACGGTTGCACAGGTAAGGGTAACGACCAGGTAAGATTTGAGCTTGCCATCAAAGCATTTGCTCCCGACATGCCGATCATCGCTCCGTGGAGAGAGTGGGATATCAAGTCTCGTGAAGAGGAAATCGAATACGCTGAGGCTCACAATGTTCCCCTTAAAATCAGCCGTGAAACAAACTATTCAAAGGATAAGAACATCTGGCACCTTTCTCACGAAGGTCTTGATCTTGAAGATCCTGCAAATGAGCCGCTTTATAACAAGGAAGGCTTCCTTGAAATGGGCGTTTCTCCCGAAATGGCTCCCGATGTTCCGACATATGTAACAATCCACTTCGAGAAGGGTGTTCCGACCGCTGTTGACGGCGTTGAAATGGACGCAGTTTCTCTCGTTGCAAAGCTCAATGAGCTCGGCGGTGCAAACGGTATCGGTCTTCTTGACATTGTTGAAAACAGACTTGTTGGTATGAAATGCCGCGGCGTTTATGAGACACCTGGCGGAGCTATTCTCTACAAGGCTCACGAGGTTCTTGAAACAATCACTCTTGATAAGGAAACAGCTCATTACAAGGCACTTGTTGCTCAGAAGCTTGCTGAGCTTACATACAACGCTCAGTGGTATACACCGCTTACGGAAGCAATTCTTGCATTTGTTAAGGAAACTCAGAAGACAGTTACAGGTGATGTTAAGCTCAAGCTCTATAAGGGCAATATGATCAATGCCGGTGTTACATCACCGTTCTCACTCTACGATCCTGAAATCGCAACTTTCGATGAGGATAATGTTTACAATCAGGCTGATTCAGCAGGATTCATTAACCTCTACGGTCTTCCCATCAAGGTTTATGCTAAGATGAAGGCTAAGAATAACCTTAAATAATCAACATCAGTTCGGAGAAATTACTATGGAAAAAATGTGGGCAGGAAGATTTCAAAAGGCTCTCGATAAAGAGGCAGACGACTTTAACTCTTCCATTCATTTTGACTGCAAAATGTATAAGCAGGATATCACAGGCTCAATGAAGCACGCGGCAATGCTTGCTATGCAGGGCATTATCAGCGATGATGACTGTGATAAGATAACCGCAGGTCTTCAGTCTATTCTTGATGACCTTAACAGCGGTGACCTCGCTTTTGATATGGACGCAGAGGATATTCATATGTTCGTCGAGTCTGAGCTTACTAAGCGTATCGGCGATGTCGGCAAGAGACTTCATACGGCAAGAAGCCGCAACGATCAGGTTGCGGTTGATATCCGTCTCTTCCTTCGTGACGAAACAAACGAAATCATCGCTCTTGTCAGAAAGCTTCTCGCCGCAATCCTTTCGCAGGCAAAAGCTCACAAGACTTCCATTCTTCCCGGATATACTCATCTCCAGAGAGCGCAGCCGATAACATTTGCTCATCATCTTCTTGCTTATGCAATGATGTTTACCCGTGATATCGGCAGGCTCGAGGACGCTCTTAAGAGAATGAACTATTCTCCGCTCGGCTCCTGCGCTCTTTCGGGAACAACATATAACACAAACCGCGAATTCGTTGCTGAGGCTCTCGGTTTTGACGGCATTACGCTTAACAGCATCGACGGCGTTTCTGACCGTGACTTCTGCGTTGAGCTTATGAGCGCTTATTCAACGATTATGATGCACCTTTCCCGTTTCTCGGAGGAAATTATCCTCTGGTCAAGCTGGGAGTTCAAATTCATTGAGCTTGATGACAGCTACACAACGGGTTCAAGCATTATGCCGCAGAAGAAAAATCCTGATATGGCTGAGCTTGTCCGCGGTAAGACGGGTCGCGTTTACGGCAATCTTTTCACTATGCTCACGGTGCTCAAGGGTATTCCTCTTGCTTATAACAAGGATATGCAGGAAGACAAGGAATGTATCTTTGACAGTATTGACACCTTGAAGCAGTGCCTTAAGGTGTTTGCGCCGATGATTGAAACGATGACCGTTTTGACTGATAATATGTATTCGGCAGCTCAGAAGGGCTTTATCAATGCAACTGACCTTGCAGATTATCTTACAAAGAAGGGTATGCCCTTCAGAAGTGCGTACAAAATCGTTGGTCAGATTGTTGCTTTTTGCATAAATAACAATTTAGTGCTTGAAACTATGCCTCTTGAGGATTATAATAAATACAGTGATCTTTTTGAAGAAGATCTTTATAAAGAAATATCTCTTGAAACCTGCGTTTCTAAAAGAATTTCCGCAGGTGGTACAGGTATTGAATCCGTTGAGAAGCAGATTGAATATGTAAGCACTTTTATCGATTGATAACAAGGGGTGGATTTTTATCCGCCCTCTTTTTCGAATATTGGCACATTTAGGAGGAACCGTAATGGTAGATTTAAAAGGCAGGGATTTCCTGAAATTGCTTGATTTTACAAGCGAAGAAATAGGGTATCTCATCGACCTTGCCGCCGAGCTTAAAGCAAGGAAAAAGGCAGGTATAACACACAGAATCCACGAGGGCAAGAACATAGCTCTCATTTTTGAAAAAACAAGCACGAGAACCCGTTGTAGCTTTGAGGTTGCCGCAAGTGACCTTGGTATGGGCTCAACCTACCTCGCAGAAGGTTCGCAGATAGGTAAAAAGGAAAGCATAGCTGATACAGCAAGGGTTCTCTCGGGAATGTTTGACGGTATTGAATACAGAGGTTACGGACAGGAGCTTGTTGAAGAGCTTGCAAAGTATTCTAAGGTTCCCGTATGGAACGGACTTACAAACGAATTCCATCCGACTCAGATTTTAGCCGATTTTCTTACGATTAAGGAGCATTTCGGCTACCTTAAAGGTATAAATTTTGTCTATATGGGCGATGCTCGCTACAATATGGGTAATTCACTTATGGTTGGCTGTGCTAAGATGGGTCTTAATTTCACTGCGGCGGCACCTGCAAAATATTTCCCGGACAAGGCTCTTGTTGATGAGTGCCTTGAAATAGCAAAGGAGACAGGTTCTGTTATCCGCTTCTGTGAAGATCCGATTGAAGCTGTTAAGGATGCAAATGTTATCTACACTGATGTATGGGTTTCAATGGGTGAGCCGATCGAAGTATGGCAGGAGAGAATTGACGACCTTGCTCCGTATCAGGTGAATAAGGCTCTTATGGACGCGGCGGCAGAAAATGTTGTTTTTATGCATTGTCTTCCTGCTTATCATGACCATAAAACGGCAGTAGGCAAGGAAATGGGCGAAAAATTCGGCCGTGACGCAATGGAAGTTACGGACGAGGTTTTCGAGAGCGAAAGATCAATCGTTTTCGAAGAGGCAGAAAACAGAATGCATACGATCAAAGCCGTTATGGCAGCGACTCTTTGATAGTAAATAGGAGGTTTTCGGATGAAAAAAGTTTACATTGTTCTTGAAGACGGTCATGTTTTTGAGGGTGAAAGATTCGGCGCTGAAGGCGAGGCGATCGGCGAGTTTATCTTCACAACGGGAATGTGCGGTTATGTTGAAACACTTACAGACCCGACTTATTACGGTCAGATAGTAATGCATACTTTCCCGCTTATCGGAAACTACGGCATTATGGAAGAAGACTTTGAGTGCGATAAGTCATTCATAAAGGCTTATGTTGTCCGTGAATGGTGCGAAGCTCCCTCAAACTTCAGATGCCAGTACACTGTTGATGAGTATCTTAAGAAGCAGGGAATCGTCGGAGTTTGCGGTGTTGATACAAGAGAGATCACACGCATTATCCGCGATAACGGCGTTATGAATGCTGTTATTACAGACGATCCTTCAAAGGTTAGTTTTGAAGAGCTTAAGGCTTATGCAATAAAAGATGCAGTTGCTCAGGTAAGCTGCAAAGAGAAATATACGGTTGAGTCAGAGGAGCATAAGAAGAAGGTTGTTCTTGTTGACTATGGTAAGACAAAGAGCATCATCGCTGAGCTTACAAAGCGTGGCTGTGATGTAACGGTTGTTCCCTACAACACAACTGCTGAAGAAATCCTTGCACTCGGCGCTGACGGAATCGTTCTTTCAAACGGCCCCGCAGACCCGAAGGATAATATGGATGCTGTTGAAGAAATTAAAAAGCTTATCTCAAAAGCACCTATGCTTGGAATCGGACTTGGTCATCAGCTTGCGGCTCTTGCTCTCGGCGGAGACACCGTGAAGATGCAGTACGGTCACCACGGTGCAAATCAGCCTGTTAAGAGCACTGAATCAGGCAAGACTTATATCACAAGTCAGAATCACGGCTACGAGGTGGTTGCAAATAGTCTTAGTTGTGCAACAGAAAGCTTCGTGAATGCCAATGACGGTACTTGTGAAGGAATGAAATATGCGGACAAGCTTCTTATAACAACTCAGTTCCATCCCGAAGCTTGTATCAGCCCCTTGAACACACACTATGTTTACGATGAATTTATCACTATGATGGGAGGTAATGACTGATGCCGTTGAATAAAGACATTAAAAAGGTACTCGTTATCGGTTCAGGTCCGATTGTTATTGGTCAGGCTGCAGAGTTTGACTATGCAGGTGCGCAGGCTTGTCGTGTTCTTAAGGATGCAGGTCTTGATGTTGTTCTTGTTAACTCAAACCCTGCAACGATTATGACGGACAGCGCTCTTGCAAACGAGATTTATCTTGAACCTCTCACAGTTGAAACTGTAAAGAGAATTATTGAAAAAGAGCGTCCGGACTCAATTCTTGCAGGTCTCGGCGGTCAGACAGGTCTTACGATTGCGATGCAGCTTGCTAAGGACGGTTATCTTGATAAGATGGGCGTTAAGCTTCTCGGTACAAACGCCGAAGCTATCGATAAGGCTGAGGACAGACAGATGTTCCGCGACACGATGCTCAAGATAGGTCAGCCCTGCATCCCTTCTGATATAGCAACAACTGTTGACCGTGCCGCAGAAATCGCTGCAGAAATCGGTTATCCCGTAATCCTTCGTCCTGCCTTCACTCTCGGCGGTGCAGGCGGCGGCGTTGCTTATGATGAAAAAGAACTCAGGGTTATCACATACAATGGCCTTATGCTTTCTCCGATTACTCAGGTGCTTGTTGAAAAGTATATCGCAGGTTGGAAGGAAATTGAGTTTGAAGTTATGCGCGATGGTGCAGGAAATGCAATCGCAATCTGCTCAATGGAAAATATCGACCCCGTTGGTGTTCATACAGGTGACAGTATAGTTGTAGCTCCTGCTCTTACTCTTGCTGATAAGGAATATCAGATGCTTCGTTCAGCATCTCTTGATATTATCACGGAGCTTGGCATTGAAGGCGGTTGTAACTGCCAGTTTGCACTTGACCCTGAAAGCTTTGAATATGCAGTTATCGAGGTTAACCCCAGAGTTTCCCGTTCATCTGCTCTTGCTTCAAAAGCAACAGGCTTCCCGATTGCAAAGGTTACAACGAAGATTGCTCTCGGCTATACTCTTGATGAAATCAGAAACGATATCACGGGCAAGACCTGCGCTTGCTTCGAGCCGACGGTTGACTACTGCGTAGTCAAATTCCCGAAATGGCCGTTTGACAAGTTTGTTTCAACAAGCCGTAAGCTCGGCACGCAGATGAAGGCAACAGGTGAGGTTATGGCTATCGCACCTTCCTTCGAAATGGCAATTATGAAGGCTGTCCGCGGCGCTGAAATCGGTCTTGACACTCTTAATTACAACAAGTTCCCTGATAATATGGATATCATTGAAAAGCTCCATGATCAGGATGATATAAGACTTTTCACAGTCTTCAGGGCTCTTAAAGAGGGCGTAAGCATCGATGAAATTCATTCAATCACGATGATTGACGAATGGTTCCTTGCAAAGCTCAAGAATCTTGCTGAGTATGAAAAGATGCTTGAAAGCGGAAACCTTGATGAGGACTATTACATCAAGGGCAAGAAATACGGTTATAAGGACGCAACAATCCTCAGAATGGCAGGCAAGCTTCCCGAGAAGACTCTTGACGCTGTTTACAAGATGGTTGATACCTGCGGTGCGGAATTTAAGGCTGAAACTCCGTATTTCTATTCAACCTATGATACAGAATGTGAATCAAGAGAGATTAAGCGCGGCGAGAAAGAGACGATCATCGTTCTCGGCTCAGGCCCGATCCGTATCGGTCAGGGTATTGAATTTGACTATTCGTCTGTTCACTGCGTATGGACTCTCAAAGAGCTCGGTTACGAGGTTGTTATTATCAACAATAACCCCGAAACAGTTTCAACTGACTTCGACACTGCAGACAGACTTTATTTCGAACCCCTCAACGATGAGGATGTTATGAATGTTATCAAAATTGAAAAGCCTGTAGGCGTTGTTGTTGCTTTCGGCGGTCAGACTGCTATCAAGCTTACAAAGTTCCTTGATGAAAGCGGCATAAAGATTCTCGGCACATCTGCAGAAGGTATTGATATCGCGGAGGACAGAGAGCGCTTCGATGCCCTTCTTGAATCATTCAATATCAGAAGACCTAAGGGTCAGACAGTTATGAATGTTGACGAAGCTCTCAAAGCAGCAGAAGAGCTTGAATATCCCGTACTTCTTCGTCCGTCCTATGTTATCGGCGGTCAGAATATGACAATTGCTTACAACGAAACAGATGTACGCATTTATATGGATATCATTCTTGCTCAGAAGATTGAAAATCCCGTTCTTGTCGATAAATATATGATGGGTACGGAGCTTGAGGTTGATGTTATTTCTGACGGTAAGGATGTTCTTATCCCCGGTGTTATGGAGCATATTGAGCGTGCAGGCGTTCACTCAGGTGACTCAATAGCAGTTTATCCTCCGTACAATATCCCTGACAAGATGCTTGACAGAATCGTTGATTGCTCAACGAAGCTTGCTCTTGCACTCGGCACAAAGGGTCTTGTTAATATCCAGTATCTTATCTATCAGAACGAGCTTCATGTTATCGAGGTTAACCCCAGAGCATCAAGAACAATTCCTTACATCAGTAAGGTAACAGGTGTTCCGATGGTTGAGCTTGCAACTAAGGTTATGACCGGTACTCCGCTCATCGAGCTTGGTTACGGTGTAGGTCTTTATAAGATTCCTCCGTATTTCGCAATCAAGGTTCCCGTATTCTCATTCGAAAAGCTCAGCGATATTAACTCAGAGCTTGGTCCTGAGATGAAGTCAACGGGTGAAGTTCTCGGTATCGGCAGAACTCTCAATGAGGCTCTTTTCAAAGGCCTTGTTTCTGCAGGCTTCAAGGTTGGTCTTGAAAGCACATATCACGATAAGAAGTATAACGCAGGTGTTCTCATCAGCGTTCACGATAAGGACAAGCCTGAAATCGTAGGAATTGCAAAGAAATTTGCAGACCTCGGACTTAAGATTTATTCAACTGCAAAAACAGGTGTCGGACTTCGTGCGGCAGGCATAGAGGTAGAAACAATCGGTGACTTTGAGGATTGCAGTGCTGTTCTTGATGTTCTTGAAACAGGTAAGATAGACTATATCGTATATACAGGTTCAACAAAGCAGGCAACAATTCAGAACTTCATCAAGGTTCACAGAAGAGCTGTTCAGCTTTCTATCTGCACTCTTACTTCTCTTGATACTGCAAACGCACTTTGCGATATTCTCGCAAGCCGTTTCACTCAGAGAAACACAGAGCTTGTTGACATCAACAATCTTCGTGAGACAAAGATGCAGCTTAAATTCACAAAGATGCAGGCTACGGGTAACGATGACATCTACTTCAACAATTTCTGCAAGATCATCCCGTCACCCGAATCTCTTACGGTTAACTTCACAGACCGTCACTTCGGCATCGGTGCAGATGGCGTAGTTCTCCTTGAAAGCTCAGATATCGCAGATGCAAAGATGGTTGTTTATAATACGGACGGTACACAGACGAGAATGGCAGCTAACAGCATCCGTTGCGCCGCAAAGTATCTTTACGATAACGGAATCGTTCCGAAGACGAATATGACGATTGAAACGAACTGCGGTGTTATGAAGGTTAAGCTTTATACATTTAACGGTGAAGTTCGCTCGGCAACTGTTGATATCGGCAAGCCTGACTTCAATCCTGCAAGCATCCCGATGAATATTGACGCTGAAAATGCAATTGGCTACGAGGCTGAAATCGGCGGAGAGAAGCTTACTCTCAACTGCGTAAACATCGGTAACCCGCATTGCATTGTTTTCAGAGACGATATTGACTCTGTTAACCTCAATGAGTTCGGTGATATGATCAGAAACTCAGAGCTTCTTCCTGAGTATATCAACACGGGCGTTGCAAGAATTATTGATAAAAACACAATCAAGCTCAGATGCTATGAGCGTGCAGTCAACGGCGAAAGCCTCAGCTGCGGTGCTTCTGCGGCGGCTTGCGTAGTTGTTGCAACAGAGCTCGGAAAGTGCAAGAAGGGCGAGGATATCACGGTTAAGATGCCGGGTGGCGACCTCGTAATCACTTACACTGACGAAACAATCCTTGTAAACGGTGATACACATAAGGTTTACGAAGGCGTTGTTGAGTATTAATATCAATAAAATAACGATAAAGGCTGTCGCAACTGCGACAGCCTTTTTGCTTTGAATTTCTATAAAGATTTATATCTTTCATACAGTGCCCGTAACGGTAAGTGTAACTGTGCCGGGGTTGATTACATAAGCACCTGTTGCAGGGTCCTGAGTGTAGGTTGCGGCAGGTACGGTAATCTGACCGGGAAGTGTTGTGAAAGCACCTGTTGTTTCGTCATAGGTGTAGTTTGTGCCTTCTGTCCATGCTGTGCCGTTGAAGTTAACGGCTGTGATGTCGATAATCGGGTCGAATGTGTCTGTAACGGCAAGAGCGTCATCAACCGTTGCAGGCTCGCTTCCCGTGTTCTGGATGACAAAGGTGTAGGTGATTTCACCGTTGTCAACAACGGTTGTCGGGTTAAGAGCCTTTGTAATTGTCAGAGAAACGCCTGTTGAGGCAGGAATTGTTGCCTGAGCAGTAATGTCTGCGCTGATGCCACCGCCTGTAGCGGTTGCTGTGTTTGTGATGCTTCCTGTTGCACCGAGAGGAGCGAATTCATTTACTCTCGCAGAGTAAATGACAGTTGCATTACCGCCTGCGGGGACGGAAATTCCGCTGATTGTAAGAGGCGGACCCGATGTGACAGCAGGTGTGGCTGTAAGGTCTCCGTTCACAAAATATCTTACAGAACCGTCAATATAAGTCAACGGAACAAGAGTTGTGTCGCCAAAGGTGTATGCGCCGAGGTCGTCCGTTATCGTAAGACCCGTAAAATCAGTTGTGCCTGAGTTTATAATATTAACAGCATAGCTTACGGTATCGCCCGTCGTATAATCGCCGGTGAGCGCAGTTTTGGTAGCAGAAAGTACCTCAACCAGCTCACCTGTGACGATGTTTGAGTTGACCGATGTGCCGTTATAAGTCAGTGTTGCCTGATTAAAAAATGTTGCCATAGCTTTATCCTCCTTTTTAATTTAGTGAGGTGATACCTCACTAGTCATTCTATGAAGGCAGAAAGAGATCGTGACTGATTTTTGATTGCATTGTATTGAAAATAACACGGCAGAATGATATAATTAACTGTATATTGCTTTAATCAGGAGGAGCGGTTATGAAAATGAAAAAGGCAATTTCCGTTTTGCTGACGGTTTCGATGATGCTGAGCTTCAGCTTTTTATCGTTATCTCACCCGTTTTTGCGGGGATTTTTTACAGATATGTTTGCTTTAAAAGCATATGCTGCCGACGAGGTTGTTACGAAATATGCCCCCGAAGGTACTCGTGATGTTGCGGTTGACGCGGCGGTTACGGCTTCAAGCAGTTATACCTCGGGTAATGGCCAGTGGGAGCTTGCGAGGGTCAATGATGGCTCGCTCGTTTACTATGGTGGTGAATTCGGCTATAACGGAAATGCAGGATTTACTTCTTCGCCTGATGAAATTTATTATCATCCCGATAATATGACTCAGGAAGAGAAGGATGCCGCTGTTGCAGAGTCTAAAACAAAACCTCTTTGGGTGGCTTTTGACCTTGAAGGTTTTTATGATGTCAGCAGAGTAACGCTTTTTCGCCATGGCGCTTTCCCTGATACATTCGAAATCCAGGTTTCCGATGACGGTGAAAGCTACCGTACCGTAGCGACTAAGAGTGGTTATGCAGGTTATACACAGGAAGCTCTTTCGATAGATTTTACTGAGGTCAGAACGAGATATATCCGTGTTTATGTTACTGTAAGAGGAGACCTCGAGGGCAACTATATACATCTTGTTCAGTTAGGCGAAATCGCAGTTTACGGCAAAGAAGTAGCTGCAACAAATGTTGGTCTTGAAATAGATACATATGCTCCCGAAAACTGCATAAACCTTGCAATTGACAGTAAGGTAACGGCAACCGAAAGCTATGAAGAGGGCGAAAAATGGGGCGTTCATAATATAAATGACGGTGATACTCAGCGAAACGGCGGCTATTCCAGCGAACCCGTTGACCGTTCAATGAGCTTTGATTTTAAGCTCGGAAATACCGCCGAGCTCAAGCGTCTTGTTATTTACCCGAACGGTGTATTCCCGAAAGCGATTGAAATTCAGACCTCGTTTGACGGTGTGAATTATAAAACCGTCAGCACAGCGAGCGAGTTGAGCGATAATCCGCAGTCTCCTGTTATTTTTGATTTATCTGCTCCTTGCTTTGCTTCGTATCTAAGAATCAATGTAACTCAGAGACATTCTTCGGGTTCTTATTATGTTCAGTTTGCAGAAATAGGTATTTACGGCGTTAAAAATGCTTATAATGCAGAGATTAATAAGACTAAAATCAAATTGACTCCCGACGATAATCTTCAGCTTGAGTTGAAGGTTGATAATCTCAATTCATTCGACCCGTATGAGCATAAGCTTGTCTGGTCTTCTCTTGATGAAAGCGTTGCGAAGGTTGATGCAAACGGACTTGTGACAGCGGTTGCAGAGGGCGAAACAAAGGTAACTGTTACCAATGAGTCGATCGGCTACACCGCTTCGGTTCAGGTAAATGTTTACGATAAAATGCCGTATGTGCGCGACGAGATGACGGTTTCTGTTTTTTCACCTCCGTTAGGTGATCTCTTTACGGACGAACAATATCAGCGCCTTGCCGATGCAGATGTTGACCTTCTTCTCAATACATACAATGTATACACTACGGAGGACAACCTGAAGCTTCTCGCAATGGCTGAAAAATACGGGATGAGTGCTGTTGCGGCAGATATGCGGTTCAGAGCCGTTGCCCCTGATGTTTCAAAAGAGCTTGTTGAAGAAGTTTATGCAGATTACAGCGGTATTTCAAACCTTGAAGGCTTCTATATCTATGACGAGCCGTGGAATCCGAATATATATACATCTATGGCTAACAACATCGCTTCAACGGTTCAGGGTGCATTTATATACCTTAATCTTTTCCCGGGATTCATTTATAATTCATACGAGCAGTATCAGTACACTGCGGATGACCTTGCGGCTCTGACAAACGGAAATGTTGACCTTATGTTTGATGTTTATCCGTTTATGCAGGATGGAACGACTGATTATCAGCTCCTCTTTGATTCTCTTGATTCAATAAGGCGTTCGGGTCTTAAATACGGTGTAAATACTGCGGCCTGCGTTCAGGCGATCGGATACGGCCCCGTAGGCGGTGAGCTTGTAAAGAGAATTCCGTCAGAGCAGGATATTCTCTATCAGAATATGGCGTATCTCGCGTACGGTGTAAAGCATGTGTCTTATTGGAAGTACAGCTCTGAAGCCGAAAACGGACTTGAAAACTACTCTGTTTGTCCGATCGATGAAAACGGAAATCCGACAGATGTTTATTACCATATGAAAAAGGTAAATCCTATAATTCACACTCTTGGTGAAACTCTCATCAACTGTGATGCGAGGGAGGTTTACCTTGCCGGCAACAATGTCTATGGTCAGAATGCTGTTCCCGAAGATTTCTTTGTTCAATCGACGGACAGCACGAAGAGCCTCATTCTCTCTTATATGACAGACAGAGATACAGGCAGAAATTACCTTATGGTTGTCAACAATGATCTGAGTAAATCAGTTACGGCAACCCTTGACTTTGCAAACGGAATCAACAATATTCAGCTTCTTAACAACAACACGGGCACATGGACAACAGCTTCAACAAGCGGAAATTATTATCTGAATCTTGAAGCAGGCGGGGCTGCTCTTATCGCCCTTCCTTCAAGCTACCGTTATGAGGAGGCAAAGGCTCAGGCAGGAACAAACGAGCTTTACCACGCGACCGTTTATGGCAACAGCTCTCTCGGCACTCCGGGCACCCGCGATGAAATGCTTCCGGGATGGTATCTTAGCTGTCTTACTGACGGTTACATCAGCGCAAATTCTTCAAAGGGACTTAACGGCTGGTGTTCAGAGCTTAAGGATGAGTCATTTGAAACCTTCGTAAAGATTGATTTAGGTCAGATGAAGACTCTTAATTCGCTTACACTTCATGCAGTTGATTCTTCAACGGGATATAACGGATATTTCCCGAAATCGTTTACGGTAAGCGTGTCAAAGGACGGAGAAACATGGACTCAGATTGCAACCAAAACCAATGTTTCTGTCAGCGATTACTTAACGCTTGATTTCAGCAGCACCGATATGCGTTATATAAAAATTGATATAACCGAAATGAATTCAATCGGTGGCAAATACGCTGCAGCTCTTGCTGAGATTGAAACAAACGGTGAGGTAGTAATAAACCGATTTAAGACTATTGCTGAGGATGAAAACGGCTTTTATGCTTATATGAATTGCTCAAATACTGAATATATCAGAACTCCGGTATGGACGGATTATAATGGTCAGGACGATATAATCTGGCACGAGGGCGAGCGAGGAAACTGGACTATCAACGGCTTCACTTATAACTTCAGAGCATATATTCCGATTTCTGAGCATAACAACGAGAGAGGCAGTTATACGGTTCACCTCTATGCCTATAACAGCAAGGGCGAAACATCGAAGGGTACAAGCTTTGAATTCTCTTCAAATGTTATGTTTGATCTGAATTACGGCAGTGTTTCGCCGAACCTTATGGCAGGTCTTGATTCCGTATCTTCGGGAGGCGGAATAACAGCGTCCTACGATGCGAGCGACGAAACAATCACTCTCAACGGCACACTTACGGGAAGCATCAACCTTCAGCCTTATATAGAAATCAATGCGGATATCAAGGAAGGCGATGTGATTCGAGTAACGCTTGAACCCGTCAGCGGAACGATGACTAACGGTATTATCGTTCTTGAACTTTTCAACGACGCTCTTGCAAACCCAGACGGAAAGCGCCATGTTGCAGATATTGTTTCTGCCGGAAGTGTTGATATACCTATCAATACGCAGAAGGCTGCCGATGAAATTTCGGGATACAAATTCTGGCTTTATCACGACGGAAGAGGACAGAGCTTCAATAGCTACAGATTCAGAATAAAGCTTGAAGTTGTCAGCGGTGAAAGTTCATATTCACCTTCGGGAAAGGTTCTCGGCTACGGTGAATCTTACGGTGAGCTCTGGCAACCGAGCCGTAATGATGCGGAGTTTGCAGGCTGGTTTACTCAGCCGACGGGCGGTACGCAGGTAACGGCATCAACTGTAAACTATGGTGTAACGGATGTTATTCTCTACGCTCAGTGGAAGGAAATCGAGACAGAATATCTCTTTGGCCTTTATGCGGGTATAACCAAAGATAAGCTTGAAAGCGATTACCTCGGATATGAAAATGTTACCTATGAGTATGAGTTTGTAAACAGCACGCAGGCTCTTGGAACGGGTACGAAAATCACCGTAACGGATAATTCAACGGGTAAGGTAGTTGCAAAATATGAAATCGTTATTTTTGGTGATGTAAATTCAGACGGTTGGTATGACGGTCAGGATGCAGTTTATGTTGATGCTATCCTTGCAGGATTACTCAATGAAGATATCCTCGGAAAAGCGGTTATGCTTGCTGCAGATTGTACTCGTGACGGAAATATAACTCAACACGATGTCGATATTCTTGTAAAAGCAGGCGTTCTTCTTGAGTCGATTGACCAGAATAAAACAATCGAAGAGCTTGAAACAATGTCTGAATGGCAGGAATATACCAGCCTCATCGATCAGGAGCTTGAAATTCAGAATCCTGAAGATACTGAGCCTGATGAAGAGAATAACCTTTTCGGAAAAATCATTGAATTTATACTGAGTATTTTCAGAATAATCGTTTCAATCTTTTCATAATCATAAAAAGGTGGTTTTGTAATAAAAATCACCTTTTTTATTGACTTGGATGTATTGATGATATATACTCTTTTAAGCTTTATACGAGGAGTAAATATAAATGAAAAAATTATTAACCGGTGCAGTTTCGATTATACTTATTTTGTTAACATTGATTTCTTCTGTTGTTATAACTTCGGCTACTCAGCTTTTCGGAGATGTAGATAACGATGGGAACATTAATTCGGCTGATGCGCTTATAATACTTCAAGTGTCGGTAGGAGAAGCAGAAACGACCGATGAAATCAGGGTTTATGGTGATTTAAACGCTGACGGTGTTATTAATTCAACGGATGCTCTGTTTGTTTTGCAGAAGTCGGTAGGTACACCGATAAAGGTTGAAGATTTTTCTCTCAATATGACGGAGAAAACCGTAACTGTCGGAGCAACCGTCCAACTGGAAGCGTTTGATTTTAAGCCTAAGGTTGCGGATAACACTCAGGTTGAATGGCTTTCTTCAGATGATTCTGTTGCAACGGTAGACAAAAACGGTTTGGTTAAAACTTTTAAACCGGGTAAAGTTACAGTGACAGCAAGTTCTGCCGATGCTCCTGAAATTCAAAAATCGGTTTTAATCACCGTTGCGCCTCTTATCAGCTCGGTCAAGGCAGAAAAAACAGCGATTACTCTGGCTCAGGGCTCCCAATATAACCAAAAGCTTACATTCACGCCTGCAGATGTTGCAAACAAAACGATGAGCTGGACATCTTCGGACAAGTCGATTGCAACCGTTGATGAAAACGGAACTATAAAAGCGCTTAAAATCGGTACAGCTACTATTACGGGAACAACAACGGACGGGACTAAAAAGACTGTTTCCTGCAAGGTAACGGTAACGGCTATGAGTATACCCTATGTCAGCCAGATGCCGAAATATCCTACGGGTTGTGAAGCGGCATCCTGCTGTATGATTCTTAAATATTACGGATTCTCAATTAATATGGATCAGATGGTCGAAGCAATTCCTCGTAAGAATCTTTATAAGAAGAACGGCAAATGGTACGGACCTGATATAAACGAAATGTTTGTCGGAGACCCGAGGGGGTATTATACAAGTGCAAATCCCGGCTACGGAGCTTTTTCACCTGTAGTTACAAAATCCTTGCAGAATGTGGTTGACGAACGCGGCGGCGGGTACACAGCGGTCAAAATCAGCGGATGCTCATTCAAAGAGCTTCTTGGGTATGTAAGCGACGGCCATCCTGTAATTGTCTGGGCAACATATAAAATGCAGAATCCGACCAAGGTCAATTCGTGGTATATTGAAAGCACAGGAAAGTATTTTGAATATCCGCGCGGAACCCATGTTATGATTCTTTCAGGTTATTCATCAACAACGGTTACAACGGTCGATCCTTACGATAACGGCGTGCTTACTTTTGATATCAAAAAGTTTGAAGACCGCTGGAATCTCCTTGGTAAGCAAGGGGTTATACTTGTTAAGAATAAATAGTTTATTAAAGGGACAGCTTTTGCTGTTCCTTTTTTATCGTGTGTTTTCCTTGACATTATTTTTTATAAATGGTACTATATGCCTGCGACACATCTGAATAGTTTGCCATAATAGGTGCATTTTATATTGGTAAAAATGCATCCTCTATTTCTGTACCTATATGGCGGAAAGATGTGTCGCAACATTCGGAGCTGTGCATTTTTCGTGCGTGGCTTCGGTCACGCATTTTTATTTATGGAGGAAGTATTATGGGCATAAGTATTCTTTTAGTTATACCAATTATATTTATTTGCGTTTTTTTAGGAGCATTTTTTATTGCTAGAGCGGTAGGCAAGAATTCATCTGAAAATAGTTTTAATAGCAGAAGTCAAGCGATAATGAATAACGCTAATCAACAAGCGACAACGAACCAATCAAACTATGGCGCAGTGGGTTTTAACGGTGACTCCGGTGTGAAAAATCAGATTGCAACGGATGTTAATATGTCGATAAAATATTGCTCAACCTGTGGAAATATGATTCACTTTAATGCGGTTGTTTGCCCTAAATGCGGATGTGCGGTTGCACCCTCTCCGTTGCAAGCACAAGCATTTGATACAAGTTCGGTTGGTTTGAATGTTTTGTCATTTTTCTTTCCGGTAATCGGAATTGTTCTTTATTTTTCTTATAAAGATGAAAAGCCAATTCGAGCAAAGGGATGCAAGGATTGTGCATTGATAAGTATTTCAATTTCATTTATTTTCTTTGTTTTAACATTCATTTTAGCAGCTTGTGTTTCTACGCTTGCTTAATAATTAACAGGTTAATTAAAATGCGAGTTTTGCTACGCAGAAAAGCAATAATTATAAACAACAGCATACAAAGCAAAATAAATGTTGACAACAAATAAATTAAATGTTATCATTCATTTAATAACTGTGACGAAGAGGGCAGAGACTGATGCTTTAAGAGAGTCAGCGGACGGTGCGAGCTGATAACGGATTTCTCAGTTGCCTATGGCTTCCGAGTTGAGCATCTGAAAGTAAGTAGGGTGCTTCGTGCTACCGCGTTAAGGTATAGGACTTGTCAGAGTCTAAAGGTGGCGGCTTCGGTCGCAATTTGAGTGGTACCGCGGGTATTTTTCCCGTCTCAAAGTTTTTGGCTTTGGGGCGGTTTTTGTTTTATAAATCAAGAAATGAGGTAATATTATGAGTGATTTAAGAATTGAAACCAAATGCGTTCAGGGTGGCTATACTCCGGGTAACGGCGAACCCAGACAGATTCCTATTATTCAGAGCACAACTTTTAAATATGCAACAAGCGAAGATATGGGTAAGCTTTTTGACCTTGAAGCTTCAGGTTATTTCTATACAAGACTTCAGAATCCGACCAACGATGCTGTTGCAAGAAAGATCTGCGAGCTTGAAGGCGGTACAGCAGCAATGCTTACTTCATCAGGTCAGGCAGCTTCATTCTACGCTGTTTTCAATATCGCATCCTGCGGCGATCATGTTGTTTCTTCTTCAACGATTTACGGAGGAACATACAACCTCTTCGCTGTAACAATGAAGAGAATGGGTATTGATTTTACATTCGTTGAGCCTGATTGCTCAGACGAAGAGCTCGAAGCAGCATTCAGACCGAATACAAAAGCTGTTTTCGGTGAGACGATTGCTAACCCTGCTCTCAATGTTTTTGACATCGAAAGATTTGCAAAGGCAGCTCATGCTCACGGTGTGCCTCTTATCGTTGATAATACATTTGCAACTCCCGTAAACTGCCGTCCGTTCGAATGGGGTGCAGACATCGTAACTCATTCAACAACTAAGTATATGGACGGTCACGGTGCAGGCGTTGGCGGTTGTATCGTTGATTCAGGTAAGTTTGACTGGACAAAGTATGCAGATAAATTCCCGGGACTCTGCACTCCCGATGACAGTTACCACGGCGTAACATATACAGAACGCTTCGGCCTTGAAGGCGCATTTATAACTAAGGCAACAGCTCAGCTTATGAGAGACTTCGGCTCAATCCAGTCTCCTCAGAACGCTTTCCTTCTCAACCTCGGTCTTGAAAGCCTTCATGTAAGAATGGCAAGACACTGCGAAAACGGTCTTGCAGTTGCAAAGTTCCTTCAGTCGAGCGACAAGGTTGATTGGGTAACATATCCTTCTCTTGAAGGTGATAAGTGCTACGACCTTGCTCAGAAGTATCTTCCGAACGGTTCCTGCGGCGTCGTAAGCTTCGGTCTTAAGGGTGGCAGAGCTGCTGCAGAAGTGTTTATGAAGAATCTCAAAATTGCTGCAATTGAAACTCATGTTGCAGATGCAAGAACCTGCTGTCTCCATCCCGCAAGTGCAACTCATCGCCAGATGAACGATGAAGAGCTTGCTGCTGCAGGCGTTCCTGCAAACCTTGTCCGCTTCTCCTGCGGACTTGAAAGTGCCGATGATCTTATCGAAGATATTGCTCA
>JAGAVE010000110.1 GCA_017942105.1 Clostridia bacterium
GCCGACCGTAGCGGAATCTGAACGAGAGTTTTCTCACGGAACAAAGGAATTTCCGCAGGCAGGCGGCGAATTCCCGAGCGGCGGAAACACTTCCGCAAGCTCTGATGCGCAAAGCTCAGCGACTGCCGCTCCGAATGCTCAGCAGTCGCAAATCGATTCACAGGGGAGCTCTCAGCCGCAGGCAGGTCAGAACACTCCTCAGCCTACCCCCGCACCGAACACAAATCCGGGTGGAACAGTTGATACCAATAAGGCTCTTACTAAATCAGAGTTTATCAGGTTTCTCAATGCGCAGACAGCTAAGGCAGCCAAGGGTTCTTATAAATTGACAAGAACAGGTGCGTTCACAAAGGCAATTGATGTAGGTAACGCAACAAGTGCTCTTAACACAATCATCAAGGGTGTTGATAAGGATGCAGACCTTAATTCTGTTGTCGGAGGTTTTCTCGGTATTAATGAGCCGGTCAAGGGTACAGCTACAAGTGGCAAGCTTGAAGGAGCGGATGCTAAGTACGCTCTTAAGGGTATGACGCTAACTGATGCTGATGTAATTTCATTTAATTCGAATGCATCAGGAACGCAGTATACGATTCAGCTTGCAAACTGCAATACCCCCAATGCAAACAGTGCCATTGCTCACGCGACAAACGACTATATCACATTTGCGGAAGTTAACAAGGATATTTCAGATTCGGTCGGCAGCGCAGTTGTGATTTCGAAGGACAGTTCATATGCAGAATACACGCAGATAAAATTTGTTGTAGCTGTTTCTAACGGGAAAATCACTCAGATTAAGTATTCATATTCTCTTGATGCAAAGCCTACAGTCAAGCTTGTCGCCATAACATCCAAAGGTACTTGTGCGGCGGATATCAAAGGCGAATACACGGATATCAGGTATTAAGCAAAGGGGACAAAAACCGGCAAGGAATATCTTGACTGAACCACTAAAGGAAGGTGCAAAAATGATTCTTTACATAATCCGTCACGGTGAGCCTGATTATTCAACAGGACATCTGACAGAAAAAGGTTGGCTTCAGGCTGAAGCCGTAGGAAAAAGGATGGCGAAGCTTGGTGTGGACAAAATTTTTGCCTCGCCGATACTTCGCGCCCAGCAAACGGCAGAGCCTGCCTGCAGACTGCTCGGCATTGAAAAGCAGACTGAGGAGTGGGCGCACGAAATAGGTGACGAAAGGCTGACTCCGTTTCCTGACGGTGAGATGAAGTCCATTTCGTTTGTTCAGAATACATATTACAGGCAAAACGGCAATATAGACCTGCCGTTTGATAAAGCTTACGAATGTGACGGAATCAAACAGTCTGAAATGAAAAAGGCTGTCGATTACATCGAAAAAAACGGTAACGATTTCCTTGAAAGACTTGGTTATAAGGAAGAAGGGGGCGTTTACCGTATTCTGAAAGAAAACAACGAGAAGGTTGCTTTGTTTTGCCATGCGGCTTTTTCGAGAGCGTGGATTTCTGTTTTACTGCATATACCGTTGCACATTATGTGGTCAGGTTTTGATTATGATTTTACAGGCGTTACGGTTATTGAGTTTCAGAATAATGAAAACGGACTGACAGCACCCAAGTGTTTGCACTATGCGGATCAGTCACACCTCTACGCAGAGGGAATTGACAAGGCATTGAATGATGTTTCACAGATGTGAAGCAAAAAGGCAGTGTCTTGAAGAAAAACGAAACACTGCCTGAAAATTATATAAAAAAGCAACAAGAAACTGCCTTGGAATCCGATTAAACCAAGGCAGTTTTTATCTTTATAAAGTTAAATCTTCAAAGAAATAGTTGAAATCAACATCGAAAATTTTGCTCAGAGCAATAAGCTCGCTGACGCGGATGTTGATTCTGTTTGTTTCGATTTTTGCATAGGTGCTTCGGGAAATTTCAATTCCCATAAGCTGAAGTTTGGCGATTGTTTCATCCTGCGTCAAGCCTTTGCCGTAACGCGCTTTTTGTATGTTAGAGCCGATGTTTCTGTCAGGTCTGATTTTAAGCATCATAACACTCCTGTTCTTTATTGTGAACATTTTTCTTGATAATACTCTTGAAAAGTGTTATAATGTTTCGCAATACAGAACAATTTACGGAGGGTTGGAAAAATGGCGGAATTTTGTCTGAAGTGTTGGAATGAATTGAATGATACAAACTATCCCGAAAGAAAATACATTCTTTCGGAAACTTTGGAAATGTGTGAAGAATGCGGAAAAATGACGAATGTCATCGTTGCGGAAAGAAGATTTTGCTTTGTTTTTAAAAGGGTGAAAATTAAAAAGCGTTCAAAAGAAAATAACGATTATTGATAAAAAACACAGCCATCAGGTTTTCCTGATGGCTGCTGGTGTTATTGGATTTATATGCCTTCCCCTTGACGACATCGCCCTCGAGGGGAAGCCTCGCTTGAAGCTTACTCTTCTGTTAACATTATGGTGAAGTTGAATGGAAATGATTCAACGACTTTATTTTCAAAATCTATTTCATATCCGATTCCGTCTTTGTGAAAAAAGCCTGTTTTGGGTTCTATTATTATACAACACAGGTTTTCGTCATTTTCATTATTGTGTTTGAAATACCAATCATTGAAAACTTTTATCAAATTTTCTCTTAGTATATGGTTTTGGGGCAATAATGGATGTCCAATACTGTGTGCTTTACCGCGAAACATATGTGCTTTCCTTGATGCCAAAGCAACAACGGGATTATCGCGAATATCTTTTGCTTTCTGAGATTTTTCGTTGGTTACAAAATAAAAACATTTCCCGTCAAAATAAGTGTCGATAAACCTTACGGTCGGAATATTATTTTTTGAGGTTGCAAGAGCAAATTGATAGTCTTTTGAAAAGAGTTCGGTCATAACCGCCAGAGCTTCTTCGTAATTACTCAATGCTATGCACCTCGCTTAAACCTGTCAATGATACTTCGGCATCCAATCGCCGTGAACCTCAATGAGCTCATCGACCATCTTCACAATGTCGTCGATGCTGAGCTCTGAACCCGTATGCGGGTCAAGCATAGCTGCCTGATAGATGTGCTCCTTCTTCTTTGTGACGGCCGCCTCGATAGTAAGAAGCTGAACATTGATGTTGGTCATATTCATAGCGGCGAGCTGAACGGGAAGCTTGCCCATATGGCAGGGAGTTACGCCGCTTGCATCAACAAGACACGGCACCTCAACGCAGGCGTCTGCAGGAAGGTTGTCAATAAGACCCGTGTTGAGAACATTACCGCCGATTTTATAAGGATCGTTTGTAATCATAGCCTCCATAATGTAAGAAGCGTATTCCTTTGAACGGCTGTGCGTTACCTTGCCGTCAGCAAGAATTTCATCTCTCTGCTTTGCCCAGTTTGCAATCTGTTCAATGCAACGGCGCGGATATTCATCAAGAGGAATATTATAGTCAGCGATGAGGTTCGGATACTTGTCCTTGATATAGAACATATTATACTCCGAGTTGTGTTCGCTTGATTCGGTGCAATAATAGCCGAGGCGCTTGATATATTCGAAACGAACCATATCGTTGTGTTTGTCCTCTTTATTGTTGGATGCGAGAGCCTTTGCGTTAATTTCAAGCGCGCGGCGTCTGATTTCGGGATAAAGGTCGTTGCCCTGCTTATCGTGAATTTCAAGAAGCCATGCCATATGGTTGATGCCGGCAATTCTGTCGTAGTAATTGCCTTCACCGATTTCTTCGAGCATACCGACATGGTCGAGCAAATCTCTTGCACAGGATTGCACGCTGTGGCAAAGACCAACAGTTTTGATGCCCGTGTAGCGTGTCATATAGCCGGTGAGAATTGCCATCGGGTTAGTATAGTTAAGGAACCAGGCGTCAGGGCAAACCTCCTGCATATCTCTTGCAAAGTCTTCAAGGACGGGGATTGTACGCAGACCGCGCATAATTCCGCCGATGCCCAGAGTGTCTGCAATCGTCTGACGAAGACCGTATTTTTTGGGGATTTCAAAGTCTGTAATTGTGCAGGGGTCGTAAAGGCCGACCTGAATTGCGTTAACAACAAATTTTGCTCCGCGAAGGGCTTCCTTGCGGTTCTCAACGCCGAGGTAGGTTGTTATTTTTGCTCTTGAATTGTTGATATTCTTATTGATAGCCCTGAGGATGATTTCAGAGTCTTCAAGACGCTGTTTATCAATGTCATAAAGCGCGATTTCAGCTTCGCACAAAGCAGGGGTACACATACAGTCACCCAAAACATTTCTTGCAAAAACGGTACTGCCTGCACCCATAAATGTGATTTTCATAGGAAGAACACTCCTTTACTTTAATTATGTTTTCAGTATAAATTTTTGAAAAGCGGTTGTCAATAAAGCACTTGATATTTCGTCATTCTTGACATAAAAACGATGCCGTGATACACTAAAATCACAAGGAATCCGCCGTCAAAAAACGGATTCAGATTATATCGTTTTCCTAAGGAGGTATTGCTATGATTTTTGCTAACCACGCTCATGTTTTCCCCGAGGATATCAAGCCTGCAGGTTCAATCGATAATCTGAAAAGACTTCTTGATGATTGCGGGATTGATAAATGCGTATGCTTCGCCCCGTTTTCTGACAGATTTGAGGAATCTTCAAGAACGGACACTCCGAACGAGTGGCTCGCAAAGGCGATAAAAAATGACCCTGACCTTTATGGCTTCGGTACGGTTGATTTTACAAAAAATCTGCGCGACGAGGTGGATAGAATTGCCGATTTCGGCTTCAAGGGAATCAAAATGCACCCGCCGTATCAGGAATTTGATATCGACGGTGAGGATGCGTTCAAGGTCTACGAGAGGGCAGAGGAGCTGGGACTTTTTATTTCCTTCCATTGCGGAATGCACTGGCACCGCTTAAAGGGCGTGCGCCCGATTCTTTATGATGAGGTCGGCTGGTTTTTCCCGAAGCTTCGTTTCAGCCTTGAACATCTTGGTGGCTATCATTTCTTCAACGAAAGCCTTGCCGTAATGTGCAATAATTCAAGAGGCGATGTGCATCCACGGGTTTTTGCAGGCTGGACCTCCGTCAGTGACCGTGACGGTAAGGATGAATGGACGCTTACTAATGAACAGCTTGAAACGATTGTTTTCCAGACGGATGATGAAAGCTCGATTTTCGGTTTGGATTTCCCGTTCAAGAATGCAGATTATATAAATTATGAAATCGAAAGATACAAGAGCCTGAACATTTCCGACACTGCCAAGGAAAACATCCTCGGCGGAACGCTGAAAAAGGTGTTGGGGGTTTGAAATATAAAAAATGCCGGTAGAAATGGTTCTATCGGCATTTTATTTTAACTCTTGTTCAATATTATTAAATTTTTCAGTATCAAAGAACTCGACAATCGAAATATTAAGACCGTCGCAAAGCTTTTTGAGCGTGACAATCCCCGGGTTTTTGCTTTCGCCGTTAAGTATACTCTTAACAGTTGACTGCGACACTCCCGAAAGATAACTTAAAGCGTTGGGAGTGATTTCTCTTTCTTTGCAAAGCTCGTAAATGCGCTCTACAACTAAACCGTATATACCCATAGCTTACCTCGAAAACGAAAGTTTATTGTATTAATGATATATCACTAATAGTTTTTATGTTAGTGAAATATCACTTATTATTTTTTCAATCTATTGACTTTTTATTATTGGTGTGCAATAATGATTAGTGATATATCACTAAAAGTGATAAAAAAGGGAGGAAAATTTACGAAAAAAATCGGAGTAAAAATCGTTTCTTTGGCGTTGGCTGTGATAATGCTTTTAGGCTGTACCGCTCTTGTCGGCGCGAAAGAGGAAGGTAAAGCGTATGAAGTTGGTCAGGTAATAGAGTTTGGCTCGTATCCGCAGAGTCAAGTTACCGATGAAGCAACAATTCAGGCGCTTGATGCTATTGAAGCGGACGGCAACAGCTATGAAGGCTATTGTTACGGTATCCTTCGCAGTAATTACGGAAGTGTTGAATTTGAAGATGACAACGATATGATGTACTACAAAGATGTTGAGTACAACGGTGCAAAGTATCGCGGTGTTGAAATCGTCAGATACAGGCCGTATAAAACCAGTGGTCTTTCAGATCAGAACAACAGTTTTCAAGACAATACCGGATATAAGATGCACACTTGGTATTGGTTTAAATATGAACCGTTAAAGTGGAAAATATTTGATATAGAAAAAGGTCTTGCTATATGCGAAAAGGTTGTTGACGCACAGCCGATCAACAGTATGTATACTTACGGTATGTCCGGATATACAAACTTTGGAACGACTGTCCAATACTCAAACGATTTCTGCGCCAGTCAGCTCCGCACTTGGCTTAATGACCACTTCTTAAATACGGCATTCAGTGCCGAGGAGCAGGAAAAGCTTTGCGAGACAACTGTAGACACCGGTTTTGAGGATGGTTCTTGCGGTTCCAACAGAGGTGCGGCAGTAGATGTGAAGGTTGCGTTGCTGACATACAAGCAGGCTTTTGATAAAACAGATGAGTATGGCGGTGTTTCTGTAAAAGAAATTTTCAGTTTCCCTGAAGACAATTCTACTGATTATGCAAAATGTCAGGGTGATGATTTTTACTCGGATTGGTGGCTTGTTACTCCACAAATGAACGATACTTTGTCTGTAAAGGTTGTATATCCCGGATATGAATCGATGAATGGCTCAATAGGTAGCCTGGTTGCGAACTGTGTGAATTGCGGTGTCAGACCCGTTATTTCCTTCGGTGACTTTGATGCTGCTGCAGGTGAAGACGGTGAAAACGGCATTATCAAGCTTGGCACAGTTATTGCAATTGCAGGAGCAGTAGTAGGTGTTGTTGCGGCAGGTGTTGCAACAACTGTTATCCTCAAAAAGAAAAAGGCGGTTAAATAATTGTTGGTTTAAAACTGACTTGTAATCAATGTTAATAAAATAATGTTTATAAGGTGTTGATGATTTTGAAAAATATTGCGAAAAGAATTTTAACGGTCGTAGTGATTGCCGTAATGGTATTTGCGATGAATATCCCGTTTGTGTCGGCAACGGAAACCTCCGGTACTATCGGCGAAGATATCACATGGAATTTTAACGAGACAACAGGTGTTCTGACAATTTCAGGTACCGGAGCGATGAACGATGATCCGTGGGAGGACTTGAAAAGCGAGATTAAGACAGTTGTAATCGGAGACGGAATAACCACAATTAAGTATGAAGCTTTTCGAAGTTGTCATTTGCTTACAAGTGTAACAATTCCTGCAAGCGTAACAACAATCGGCGATGAAGCCTTCGCTAATTGCAGAGCGCTGACGAATGTAACAATTCCGGAAAATGTAACAAGTGTTGGCGAGTCTGCTTTTTACGATACGGCTTATTATAAGGATTCTGCAAACTGGGAAAATGGTGCGTTATACATAGGAAGTTTTTTGGTTGAGACAGATTACAATCAGTTGCCGAAAGAATACACGGTAAAAGAAGGAACGAAGGTAATTGCGGATGGAGCGTTTGAGTTTGCCGGAATTACAAGTATAGCGATTCCGAATAGCGTAAAGACAATCGGAGACGGGGCATTTGAAAATTGCGGAGCTTTAGCAAAAGTTACAATCCCTTCGGGTTTAACGAAAATACAGCCAATGGCTTTTAAAAGTTGCACCTCTCTTACAAGCATAACAATTCCGGAGGGCGTTACAATGATTGGCGAGGATGCTTTCAGATATAGCGGCCTTGCAAGCATAACGATTCCTGACAGCGTAACTTCAATTGAAAACAAGGCTTTTGACGGTACAGCTTATTATGATGATGCTTCAAATTGGGAGAACGGCGTTTTGTATATAGGCAAACATCTCATAAAAGCTGAAAAAGAAGAAGTATCGGGATCTTATGCAGTTAAAGACGGAACGATAATGATAGCAAGATTCGCATTTGAAGAATGTGAATCTCTCACGGGTATAACAATTCCTGACAGTGTAACAACAATTAATTTGCAGGCGTTTCAGGATTGCAAAAATCTTTACAGTGTAAAAATAGGTAATTCTGTTGAGGAAATTCCTGAGCTTGCGTTTAACTGTTGCGAGTCGCTTTCAAATTTAACTATTGGTAACGGTGTAAAAACTATCGGTTATGATGCATTTTATCATTGTGATTCTTTGACGAGTGTTGTAATTCCTGATAGTGTAACAATGATTGATGTAAAAGCGTTTAGAGCTTGCGATGCTCTTACCAATGTGACCGTAGGAAAAGGAGTGACCGAAATCGGAACGGGCGCTTTTGAGGGTTGTTATGCTCTTTCTAATGTTAATTACAACGGCACCAAGGCGGAATGGGGAAAGATTTCTATAGGTGAGAAAAACGATTATTTGCTTAACGCAACGATGCATTTCACACAGAGCGGATCTGCTGACAGCGGAAATGCGCAAGAAGCACCCGGGGGCACAGAAGCAAAGAGTGAAGCAGAAAAGGATTCCGGCGGTTCAGGCGGTACTGCGGTGATTATTATTGTTGTTGTAGCAGTTGTTCTGGTTGTTGCAGCAGGCGCAGGGGTATTTTTCCTGAAGAAAAAGAAAAAATAAACTGTTAGCTGTCAAGAAGCGATAAACAATTGTTTGCAAATTAAAAGAACTTTATTCAATAGGAAGCCGGGAGTTTAAGCTCTCGGCTTTTTGCAATTACGGTATGGCGTGTGAGTTGGATTTTTCTGAATTGGAAGGTAGCAGTCGGTTTCTAAAAACGATGCAGTGATGGGTATAAGATGAGTGCCATCTTTGTTAATTTTTTGACTTTTATTAAATTATTTTGCTGAAATATGTTTACTATTTGATTTTACTGTGTTATAATACAATGAACATTATTATAATGTCAAAGTGCGGCTATAGAATGTTAAAAAAATAACATTCTCCTTCCAGGGCGAGTTTTTCAATGCTCTCGGAATTGAAAAATGTCGCTTGAAAAATTGAAATTGTTGTAAAGGAGGAACAACTCAATGCTCAAGAAAATCAGCAAAATCCCTTTCAAAGGAACACCTGAGCAGGAGGCACAGTTGCGTGCTGTCATTGAGGAGTGTAAGGACGACAAGAGTATGCTTATGCATGTAATGCAGCAGGCACAGGCAATTTATGGCTATCTTCCGTTTGAAGTTCAGACTATGATTGCAGACGGTATGAACATCCCGCTTGAAAAGGTTTACGGTGTTTCTACATTCTATGCTCAGTTTGCACTCTCTCCGAAGGGTGAGTACAACATCTCTGTTTGCCTCGGTACAGCTTGCTATGTTAAAGGCGCTCAGGAACTTATTGACAGAATCTGCGAAAACCTCGGAATCGGTGCAGGTGAGTGCACAGATGACGGAAAGTTCTCAGTTGAGGCTTGCCGTTGCATCGGCGCTTGCGGTCTTGCTCCCGTTCTTACTGTTAACGACGAAGTTTACGGTAAGCTCGTTGCAGACGATATCGACGGTATTCTTGCAAAATATAAAGCATAATTATTCAGCTTAAAACGGAGGAGCTTATGCGGGAATTATCCTTGAATGTTCTTGATATTGCGCAGAATTCTATTTCCGCCGACGCACCGCTTATCGAAATTGAGGTGCTTGAAAATACTGAGAAGAAAGAGCTTCTTATAGGTATTTATGATAACGGAAAGGGTATGACGCCTGAGCAGGTCGAGAATGTAAAAGATCCGTTTTTTACGACGCGGACAACCCGTAAGGTCGGAATGGGAATCCCTCTTTTTAAGCTCGCCGCAGAGCAGACGGGAGGGCATCTGAATATCGAGTCCGAAGTCGGAAAGGGGACGAGAGTTCAGGCTGTTTTTAAAACGGACAGCATTGATTTCACCCCGATAGGCGATATGGAGTCCACCGTTCTGATGCTGATAACAATGAATACCGATCGTGAGTTCATCTACCGTTTCGGTATTGACGAAAGAATTTTCACTCTTTCCACTCAGGAGCTCAAAGCCATTCTCGGCGATGTTCCTCTTTCGGAGCCTTCGGTTTCGATGTGGATTAAAGAGTATCTTGAAGAACAAACACAAAATATCCGTGGAGGTATGCTAAATGAAATCACTTGAAGAATTGATGGCTATCCGTGACAAGGCGAGAGCATCAATGACAGACCGTGAGGGTACAGGCGAAGGCATCCGTATCGTTGTCGGAATGGCAACCTGCGGTATCGCAGCAGGCGCAAGACCCGTTCTCAACGCTTTTGTTGAAGAGGTCGCAAAAAGAGGTCTCAAGAATGTTACGGTTTCTCAGACAGGCTGCATTGGTATGTGCCAGTATGAGCCGATTGTTGAAGTATTTGCACCGGGCAAAGAGAAGGTTACTTATGTTAAGATGAGCCCTGAAAATGTGCCCGAAATCGTTGCTAACCATATTGTTAACGGCAACCCTGTTGTTGAGAAGACGGTTGGCGCTATCGTTAAAAACTAATTAAGGAGGAAAAACACAATGTATCGTTCACATGTTCTTGTCTGCGGCGGTACCGGCTGTACCTCCTCTCACAGTGCTGAGATTATCGAAGCTCTTGAGTCTGAGCTCAAGGCTAAGGGTCTCGAAAATGAGATTAAGGTTATCAAAACCGGTTGCTTCGGACTTTGTGCATTAGGCCCGATTATGATCGTTTATCCCGAAGGCTGTTTCTACAGCGAGGTTAAGGTTGAGGATGTTCCCGAAATCGTTGAAGAGCATCTTCTTAAAGGTCGTATGGTTAAGCGTCTTATCTATGATGAGACAATCACAAAGGATGAAATCAAGCCTTTGAATGAAACAAACTTCTATAAGAAGCAGCATAGAATTGCTCTTCGCAACTGCGGTGTTATCGACCCCGAAAGCATCGAGGAATACATCGCAATGGACGGCTACCAGGCTCTTGCTAAGTGTCTTACGGAAATGACACCGGAAGAGGTTATCCAGGTAGTTAAGGATTCAGGTCTTCGTGGCCGTGGCGGCGGCGGATTCCCGACAGGTCTTAAATGGAGCTTCACGGCTAAGAATGCAGCAGACCAGAAGTATGTTGTATGTAACGCTGACGAAGGTGACCCGGGCGCATTCATGGACCGTTCAGTTCTTGAAGGTGACCCCCATTGTATCGTAGAAGCTATGACAATCTGCGGTTACGCAACAGGTGCTACAGAGGGTTATGTTTATGTTCGTGCTGAGTACCCGATCGCTGTTAGCCGTCTTGATAAGGCTATTAAGGATGCTCGTGAAAACGGTCTTCTCGGTAAGAATATCTTTAATTCAGGCTTTGACTTTGACCTTCACATCCGTCTTGGTGCGGGCGCATTCGTATGCGGTGAGGAAACAGCTCTTATGACTTCAATCGAAGGTAACCGCGGTGAGCCGCGTCCTCGTCCTCCGTATCCTGCAGTTAAGGGTCTTTTCGGCAAGCCGACAACAGAAAACAATGTTGAAACATTTGCTAATATCCCGCAGATCATCCTTAACGGTGCAGAGTTCTTCTCATCAATGGGTACAGAGAAGTCTGCAGGTACTAAGGTATTTGCTCTCGGCGGTAAGATTAACAATACAGGTCTTGTTGAAGTTCCGATGGGTACAACCCTCCGCGAAGTTATCGAAGATATCGGTGGCGGTATTCCCAACGGCAAGAAGTTCAAGGCTGCTCAGACAGGTGGTCCTTCAGGCGGATGTATCCCTGCATCACTTATGGACACCCCGATCGACTATGACAACCTCACAGCTATCGGCTGTATGATGGGTTCAGGCGGACTTATCGTTATGGACGAAGACAACTGTATGGTTGATATCGCTAAGTTCTTCCTCGACTTCACAGTTGATGAGTCTTGCGGTAAGTGCACACCGTGCCGTATCGGTACAAAGAGAATGATGGAGATCCTTGAAAAGATCACAGACGGTAAGGCAACTCTTGAAGACCTTGATGAGCTTGAGAAGCTTGCTTACTATATCAAGGATAACTCACTCTGCGGTCTTGGTCAGACTGCTCCCAACCCTGTTCTTGCAACACTCCGCTTCTTCAAGGATGAGTATATCGCTCATATCGTTGATAAGAAGTGTCCTGCAGGCGTATGTAAGGCTCTCCTCAGCTATGTAATCGTTGAGGACAAGTGTAAGGGTTGTACTCTTTGCTCTAAGAAGTGCCCGGTTGGCGCAATTTCAGGTTCAGTTAAGAATCCTCATGTTATCGATACAACAAAGTGTATCAAGTGCGGCGTTTGTATGGATTCATGTAAGTTCGGCGCAATTATCAAGAAATAAGGAGAGTGTCAGATATGGAAATGATTAATATTAAAATAAATGGCATGCCTTATAGTGTGCCCAACGGTATTACAATTCTTGAGGCTGCTCGCTATGCAGGAATTGAGATTCCTACTCTTTGCTACCTTAAGAAGATAAACGAGATCGGCGCTTGCCGTATCTGTATGGTTGAAGTAAAGGGCGCAAGAAGCCTTGTTTCAGCTTGCGTTTTCCCCGTAAACGAGGGAATGGAAATTTTAACAAATTCAGAGAGAGTTCGCTCATCAAGAAAGACAACTCTTGAGCTCATCCTCTCAACTCATAACCGTAAGTGCCTTTCTTGCGTAAGAAGCGGCAACTGCGAGCTTCAGAAGCTCTGCAAGGAATACGGTGTTGATAACGAAGGCCGTTTTGACGGTGTTCTTCCTGAGTTCAACTTTGACGATTCAATGGCTCATATGGTTCGTGACAACAGCAAGTGTATTCTTTGCCGTCGTTGCGTTGCAGCCTGCGACAATCAGGGTATCTCAGTTATCGGTGCAAACGCTCGTGGTTTTGACACTTGCATCACTTCTCCGTTTGAGAGAAAGATTCAGGAATATTCATGTATTTCCTGCGGTCAGTGTATCGTAAGCTGCCCGACAGGTGCTCTCTATGAAAAGGACAGCATTGCAGATGTTCTTGCTGCTATCAATGACCCTGAGAAGTATGTTGTTGTTCAGACAGCTCCTGCTGTTCGTGCAGCTCTCGGTGAAGAGTTCGGTTACGAAATCGGCACAAATGTTGAGGGCAAGATGGTAACAGCACTTCGTCGCCTTGGCTTTGATAAGGTATTCGATACAAACTTCGCTGCTGACCTTACAATTATGGAAGAGTCTCAGGAGCTTATCGAAAGAATTACAAACGGCGGCAAGCTCCCGATGATCACATCATGTTCACCGGGATGGATCAGATACTGCGAGTTCTACTATCCCGAGCAGCTTGATCACCTTTCAACATGTAAATCTCCTCAGCAGATGTTCGGTGCAACACTTAAGACATGGTACGCTGAGAAGATGGGCATTGACCCGAAGAAGATCGTTTCTGTCAGCGTAATGCCTTGTACAGCTAAGAAGTTTGAAATCGGCCGTGATGACCAGAACGCAGCAGGCGTTGCAGATGTTGACTATTCAATCACAACTCGCGAGCTTGCAAGAATGATCAAGGGCGCAGGTATCAACTTCAATATCCTTCCTGAGGAATCATTCGACAGTCCTCTCGGCGAGGGTTCAGGCGCTGCAGTTATCTTCGGCGCAACAGGCGGTGTTATGGAAGCAGCTCTCCGTACAGCAGTTGAGAAGATCACAGGCAAGACTCTTGACAGCGTTGACTTTGCTGAGGTTCGTGGTATGGAAGGCGTTAAGGAAGCAACTTATGCAGTCGGCGACCTTCAGGTTAAGGTTGCAGTTGCAAGCGGTACAGCTAACGCTAAGACACTTATGGAGCAGGTTAAGAACGGTACAAGTGAGTATCAGTTCATCGAGATCATGGGTTGTCCCGGCGGTTGTATCAACGGCGGCGGTCAGCCGATCGTAGACGCAACAACACGCAACTTCGAAGACTTCAAGGCAAAGCGTGCATCTGCTCTTTACACATCGGATGCTAACAACGCTAACCGTAAGTCACACGAAAACGAAGCTATCAAGCGCGTTTACAGTGAGTTCTTCGGCGAACCCGGCAGCCATAAGGCACACAGCATCCTTCACACATCATATGTTAAGCGTAAGCTTTACAATAACTGATTAAATTAAAATTCCCTCCTCGGTGAAATCTGAGGAGGGATTTTTGTGTAAAAGTCTTCGTGCGAACGGGGAAAAGTCAATTTTGAGAATCGTACAGTCCTTGCATATATGCGAGGGCTTTTTCTTTTTGGTTTTCGTTGAGCCTGCTATAATGGTTTAGAAGAACATATTCGGAATCAGAGAGGTGAGGGTTCTGCCCCATTTCATCGCTTAGTCCCATAATATAATCTATCGATGCGTTAAAGATTTTTGATAACCTGAGAAGTGTCTGGAAACTCGGATAATACTTGCCTTTTTCGTAAGCGCTGACTGTTTCTTGCGAAACTTCAAGCTCAATGCTGAGGTGAATCTGCGACATATGATATTTTTTGCGAAGCTCTCTGATTCTGTTTTCCATATCATCACTCCAAAACCAAATATACTTCTACTATATTACATTATGTACTTGTATTTTTTAGAGGTTTATATTATAATAAATTATAAGTATAAATTGTAAAGGCGGTAAAAAGATGTTTGACAATATCGGAAGAAAGATTCAAGGTCTTGCAAAATTTTGTTGTTGGTCAGGAATAGCGGTGTTCGCTATTATCGGCATAGCTTTGATTGCTATTGGTGACGAAGCAACGACTATTATTGGAATAGTGATTATTGCTGTGGGTTCACTGGTTTCGTGGATTGGTTCATTTTTTGTTTATGGTTTTGGTCGGTTGATTGAAACGAATGAAATAATTGCGGCTAATTCTCCTAACCGTGTACCGACTTCGGTGGAGTTTACTTCAAAAGCTCCGTATAACAACCCTGCAGCCTATGCAAAAATGCCGGGCGTTGCTGTTCAGCAGAAAAGATGCGAAAATTGCGGAAATATGATCAGTACGGATATATGTCCTCTTTGCGGAAATGTCCACGGCGAAACTGCAAAAAAAATGGCGTCGCTTCAGAAACTAGTTAAGGATGGAGTTATCAGCGCGGAAGATTATAATCAAAAAATGGGAGGGATTTTAAAATGAATAAAATGAAAATGAACCCTCAAAAATATTTAGGGATTTTTTGCGGGATTTGGGCGTCTCTTTTAGCGTTGAAAATTTTTCTGGGGCTATTATGTATTTCTCAGTACGCTCTTAGTTTAAATCTTTTGATAAATTCTGTTCCGGTGATAATATTTTTTCTTTATCTAAAAATAGGATATAAGAAAAAGAAAAATCATTGGCTGATTAAAACATTTATTATAATATTTGTTTTTTATCAGATTATTTCTTTAATTACTATTCTTAGTTATTCGGTCGATCCAATACAGGTTTTGAGACAAGTTTGTTACTTAGCAAGTTTTATTGTGTTTTTGGTTGGACTATTTCTGGGTACGGAAAAACCTAAAACTATAGGTTTAACAGTTGTGGTTTTGTATACTATATCGTTTGTGATGAATATGGTTGGCGTTATAGATAAAATATTGAATCTTCCTGCTACAGCTCCTGCTTTTCGTCCTGAAAATTATTTTGCTTATGTTATTGCGTCCGATATTGTTTATTTGATTTCTGAAATATTTTTTATTATAATTATTGCCGTTTTCTGGTTCTGTGCAGTTCCCCATAACAGAACAACTATGGCAGAGTTAGAACTCAGAGAGCTGCATAAAAAATACGAAGCGGGAAAAATCAACGAATTTGTTTATCAGGAAAGAAAAAAGCAGATTATTGAAAAAATGTAAAAAGTGAGTTCTGCTTCTTTGAAATGACACAAAAACGGCAGAGAAGTTTTATCACTCCTATGTCGCCCTATTGAATAAAATTGCCCTCCTCGATTAAACCGGGGAGGGCTCCTTCTTTTTCAGAACTTCTTTTTCATCAGACCGTGTTTGTTGCAGAAAATGTAGAGATAACCTCGTCCTCTAAGCTGCAATCGCGTTTCTGCATTTCCTTCAGGATAAAGCTTGACGATTTGCGATTTGTCCGATGTGATATGGGCGATAAAAGAAATAAAATGAGTTTTTGTCATTTCGTGGTTGACGGTGATAAAGTTTTCGTCCTCAACCTTTTCTATAATTATTTCGTGGTCATTGTCGATATCCTCAGCATCAAGTGCAGGCAGAGTGATTCCGCAACAGCTTATCATTGCGTTACCTGTCGAGTGAATAATATTTCCGCATAACGGGCAGACATAGAATTTTGAGCGAAGAATATTTGCTGAAAGATTACGATTGATGACTGTGTCTCCCGTCATCAGCTCAGCGACGGAAACTCCCAGAACCTTTGCAAGCGGCTCAATAAGGGTTATGTCGGGCAGACCTTTTGATGTTTCCCATTTTGAAACGGCTTTGCTGCTGATGCCGATTGCATTGGCGAGCTGTGATTGAGTTAATTCTTTTGATTCACGCAAACGCTTGATCGTCGCTCCTGTTATATAAGTGTTCATAGTGACATCTCCTTTATTTTTATTATAAGGTAGGACGAAAAAATCTGCAACCTACTCTGCGTTGAATGAGAGGTCTGAGTCGGTAAGAGCATAAAAAACAAGTGTAAATCAGGATAAAATATTCTTCTGAAAGCGGCTAAAAATAAATCAAAAAAATACTCAAAATTTTTCGAAAAAAGTGTTGACAAAAAGGTTTTCGTATGGTATAGTATACGAGCGTTGAGACGCTGGTGTAGCTCAGTTGGTAGAGCAGCTGATTTGTAATCAGCAGGTCGGGGGTTCGAGTCCGTCCACCAGCTCCATTTTTATATGGGTGAGTTCCCGAGTGGCCAAAGGGAACAGACTGTAAATCTGTCGTCAGTGACTTCGGTGGTTCGAATCCACCCTCACCCACCAAAATCCTCGTTCGAAAGAACGGGGATTTTTGCTTTATCAGTTAAAATGTGTTACAATCAAAAACATATAAGTCTGAAACAATGGGAGGAGACTCTTATATGACGCAGGAATATTTTTTTCATAATGCAAAATGGGTCGGTGCGCAAAGCCGAACAAGGGAAAGCTTTGCGGTTTTGCGAGGTAACTTTGAAGTTGAGTCGGCTCAGAGCGTGATGCTCAATGTGCTGGGTCTCGGATTTTTTAAATGCTATATCAACGGCGAATGTATGAATCCCGATACTTTTCTTCCTCTTTCTTCTGATTTTGAGGACACTTGCGACCCCGTTGATGAGGTTATTTCGGGTCACAGAGTATATGTGCCTGAGTTCGATATAACACCTTTTGTAAAGCAGGGCAGAAACAGCATCGCAATTCACTACGGCGGCGGATGGTATACGCATATAAACCGAACCTACGGCTTGCCGAAAGCGATTTATTGCATAAAGGCAGAGAGTGAAAAAGGAACTGAATATTTCGTTTCTGATGAGAATTGCCGTGTCGGCAAAAGCTTTGTCTGCGGATACAATTTCACTTGGGACGAGCATCACGATTTTTCCGGTTATGACGACTGCTTCGGCGCTGATTTTGACGACTCATCGTGGGATAATGCTGTTTGTGCAGAAGCTCTTGAAACAGAATATTGCAGAACGAATTGTCCTTGGGATAAGCTTATAACTAAGCTTCCCGTTAAAAAGATCGGCGAAACTCCGTTGGGAACGGTCTATGACTGCGGCGAGAATACAACAGGATATCCTGTTCTTAAGGTGACGGCGGAAAAGGGCGAAAAAATCTGCGTCAGCTTTTCCGAGGAGCTTAACGAGGACGGCGACCTTGACCCGACGCATATTCACGGTCAACAGTATACATTTGTTTCTGACGGTAAAGAGCACCTCGTTCAGCCTGAATTTACATGGTACGGCTTCAGGTTTTTTAGGGTTTCGGGAAAAGCAAATCCCGAGTGCGTGAAGGTTATCTACGCTGATGTGCCCATTTCTTCAACCTTTGAGTGCGATAATGAAACACTCAATTGGATTTACAAAACATTTATAAATACAATGCTTTGCAATATGCATACGGGACATCCGTCCGACTGTCCTCACCTTGAAAGAAGAGGATATACGGGCGACGGTCAGCTTACCTGCAATGCGGCTTTGACTGTTTTCGATGCTAAGGCTTTCTATGAAAAATGGATGCAGGATATCGGTGACTGTCAGGATGTTTTATCCGGTCATATTCAGTATACGGCTCCCTATCTTCGCAGTGGCGGAGGCCCGGGCGGTTGGGGTTGTGCTATAGTTGAGGTGCCGTATCAGATTTATAAGCACTATGGCGATAAGAGTGTACTTGAAAAATACTATCCTAATATGCGCAGATATATTGATTATCTTGAAGCTCATTCGGAATACGGTGTCGTCACGAGCGATAAAAAAGGCGAATGGTGCCTTGGCGACTGGTGTGGGCCGAATATTCTTTACCCTGAAAAGGACATAACCTCGCACAATCAGCAGGTTGTTCTTCCCGCGCCGATGGTCAATACTTACTTTATGGTAAAGTCGCTTCAGCAGATGTGTGAAATTGCAAGGCTTATCGGCAAGGATGAGGACATTTCTGAGTATGAAGAGAAGATAAAATACCGTAAAGGTGCGATAACTGCAGCATATTTTAATACATTTGACGATAACTTTATTATGAACGTTCAGGGCGCAAATTCATTTGCTCTCGATATAGGTCTGGGTAACGAGCAGACATATGAAAATATGAAGAGCTATTATAAAAAGCTCGGGCATTACGATACGGGAATTTTTGCAACGGATATCGTAACCCGTCAGCTTTTCAAAAGAGGGGACAGCGACCTTGCGGTTGACCTGCTGACGCATAACGGAAATCAGGGCTTTGAACACTGGCGAAGAAACGGCGCAACTACCTTCCACGAATACTGGGACAGTAACAGAAGCCGTTCGCACAGCCACCCGATGTTCGGTGCTCCGGTTGCTTATCTTTTTGAGTATCTTCTCGGCATAAGACAGACTGAAGGTTCTGCAGGGTATGAGTCTGTTATAATTGAGCCTGTGTCCGTTGAAAAATTTTCTTATATGAAGGGCAGTATCACAACTCCTAAAGGGATTGTTGCGGTAAGCTATGAGAAAACAGCAGAAGAGATTAAGTTCAATATTTCTGTTCCTGAAAAAGTAAATGCAGTGTTCCGATTTTCGGGTGAGGAGAAATTTCTTTTTGAGAAAGAAAACACAATCAGCTTTTCAATATAAAACCATACGCAACCTTGACGAAAAATTTTTAAAATAACCGATACTCTTATACAATTTAACCAATGACAAACCGTCTCCTTTGTGCTATACTAACAGCCGCAAAGGAGATGTTTTTATGCAAACTTTAATGAGCTTATCAGTCTGCCTTTTTGCAGGACTTCTGCTCTCCCGTGTAGCTAAAATTGTAAAGCTTCCTGCTGTTACGGCCTATCTTGTTGCAGGTATACTCGTTGGCCCGTATGTGCTCGGTTCGTTCGGCGTGCATGGTCTCGGTTTCGTCAGTATGGAGGATATAAAAACATATGAGCTTATCCCCGATGTTGCGCTTGGTTTCATTGCTTTTTTGATTGGTAATGAATTCCGTCTTGCCCAGCTTAAGTCAACGGGTAAGCAGGCGACTATTATAGGTATTTTTCAAGCTGTTTTTACTACCGTACTTGTTGATGCAGCTCTCATCGGCTTGCATTTCCTTATCCCGGATAAGCTTCCTCTTCCGTCTGCTATCGTGCTTGGCGCCGTCGCTTCGGCAACAGCGCCTGCGGCAACGCTTATGGTTGTTAAGCAATATAAGGCAAAAGGTCCGTTGACGGATATCCTTCTTCCGATAGTTGCGTTGGATGACGCTGTCGGTTTGGTGCTTTTTGCTGTTTCTTTCGGTGTTGCAAAAGCTCTTATTCACGGTGCGGTCGATGTGCTTTCAATTATCGTCGAGCCGATTCTTGAAGTTGTGCTTTCGCTTGCACTCGGATTCGTTATGGGTGTACTTTTCACATTTACGGAGAAGTTTTTCCATTCCCGTTCAAAGCGTCTTGCAGTTTCCGTTGCATTCGTGTTTTTAACGGTTGCGTTGTCAATGCTTGAGTTTAAGATTGGCGGCATTCATATAGCATTTTCATCACTCCTCGTTTGTATGATGCTCGGTACGGTGTTCTGCAATATGTGCGATTTCTCGGAAGAGCTTATGGATAGAATTGACCGTTGGACGGCTCCGCTTTTTGTTCTTTTCTTTGTAATCAGCGGCGCTGAGCTTGAGCTTTCAACATTCAAGGATATTGCCGTTGTCGGTATCGGTGTTGCTTACATAGTGTTCCGTTCTCTCGGTAAATATTTCGGTGCAAGACTCAGTTCGAAGGCTGTTAAGTGCGATGAGCATGTCGTCAAATATCTTGGTATCACTCTTTTGCCGCAGGCAGGTGTTGCTCTGGGTATGGCACTTAAGGCAGAAACACTTGGCGCCGAAGGCCTTATTGTAACTAATATTACATTGTTCTCGGTTCTTATTTATGAGCTTGTCGGCCCGTTCCTGACTAAGGTTGCTCTTACCAAGGCAGGAGAGATTAAGCCGGAAGGAGCAGTCAGCGCAAGACAGCCTGATGTTATCGCTCCTGAGCTTAAAAAGAACAAGGTGAAATAAAATAAAGATATTGAATGTCGGGAATCTGTGAAGACTCCCGACATTTTTGAAGTATAAATTTGTTAAATAGCTCTTCACAATATATTTCACTTATGATATAATGTTTCGGAATTATCAGAAAGGAGCAACGGTATGTCTGACCTGAGAAACGCTGTTTATGCCGAGAGGCTTTCAAAGCTTATTCAGGCTGAAACTATCTCGTCCTATAACCAAACGGATAAAACTAAATTTTACAAATTTCATGATATCCTTCGTGAAATGTTTCCTTCTCTTTTTGCCGTCTGCTCTTTTGAAGATTTTGATGCGAGCTTTATGATGAAATGGAAGGGAAGGACGAATGAAGCTCCCGTTATGCTGATGAATCACCACGATGTTGTTGAAGCTCAGGGAGATTGGAAATATCCTCCTTTTTCAGGAGCTCTTGCTGAGGGAAGAGTCTGGGGCAGAGGAACGCTTGATACAAAGGGCGGACTTTGGGCTATGCTTCAGGCTGCAGATAACCTTGCAAAGGATGGTTTTGTACCGAGAAGAGATACATATTTTGTTTCTGCCTGCACCGAGGAATGTGACGGTTCGGGAGCAGATGCAATATCGCACGAGCTTCTGCTTCGCGGAATAAAGTTCTATATGGTTCTTGACGAGGGCGGAATGATCCTTGAAGAGCCTATCGGCGGAGCAAAGGGTACTTATGCAATGATTGGTGTTGGTGAAAAAGGCTGTGCAGATCTCAAATTCATCGCAAGGTCTGCCGGAGGACACGCGTCAACCCCGGGCAAGAACACCCCTCTTGTGCGTCTTGGCAGGTTTATGGCTGAGGTTGAAAAGAAAAATCTTTTTGAAGCGAAGATATCGCCGACGGTTGCAAAAACTTTTTCAAGTGTTGCAGAGTCTATGTCAGGAACTCTTAAGTTTATTCTTGCTAATTCAAAGCTGTTTTCGCCTGTTCTTAAAAAGGTTATGCCTGCTGTTTCGTCTGCAGGAAATGCAATGCTCAGAACGACGGTTGCGTTCACAATGGCATCAGGCTCTGAGGGTACCAATGTTTTGCCGCAGGAGGCGTGGGTGGTCGGTAATATGCGGTTTTCGCCTCATCAGGGCGGCAAGTCGAGCATAGATGAAATAACCAGACTTGCAGCGAAATATGACATTGAAACAGAAATTCTTGACCCGGGAATGGACTCGGGTGTTACTGATTATAATTCAGAGCAGTTCAAACTCATTGAAAAAGCTGTTCACGAAGTTTTTGACGGCGTCAGGACTTCTCCGTGGATAATGACGGGTGCGAGCGACAGCCGATATATGTGCCGCATAAGCAACCATTGTCTGCGTTTTGTACCGTACCTTATGAAAGACGAGCAGGTTGAGAGTATTCACGGCATCAACGAGTATGTCGAAATCAATGCACTTGCACCTGCAGTCGATTTTTATCAATACATTTTAAAGGAAGTTTAATATGGCTGAAAAAGAAAAAGGCGGACTTAACATAAACGCCAAATCCTTTATAACTGCGATAGTGGTTATTTTTGTGCTTATGGTCGGCTCGTATATTTTGACACTGGTCATCCCCGGCGGAGAATATGCTTACGCCGTTGATTCATTCGGAAACACGATTATCGATGTTAACGGATTTTCACCTGCTGAGGGTGGACTTCCGTTCTGGAAGTGGATTCTTTCTCCGTTTCTTGTGCTCGGTGCTGAGGGCAACGGTACGCTGATTGCCGTTATTGCGTTTCTCCTTGTAATCGGTGGTATTTTTAACAGTCTCGATAAGTCGGGAATTATGAAATATATGCTCGATAAAATGGTAAAACGCTTCGGAGCCGTGCGTTACAGGCTGATGGCCGTCGTAACATTTTTCTTTATGGCAATGGGCTCAATGATAGGCTCTTTTGAGGAGGTTGTGCCTCTTGTGCCGATTGTTGTTGCGCTTGCGATAAATCTCGGCTGGGATTCGCTTACAGGCGTCGGAATGAGTATTCTTGCGGCCGGCTGCGGTTTTGCCTCGGGTGTGTGCAATCCGTTTACGATCGGTGTTGCGCAGGAGCTTGCAGGCTTGCCGATGTTTTCAGGTGCGTGGCTTCGTATTGTTTCGTTCGTGCTGATTTATGCTTTGCTTATGGCGTTTCTCGTCCTTTATGCAAAGAAGCACGAAAAGCCGATTTCAAACAGCAACGAGCTTGGTGCTTTTATTGCAGATAAGAAGATGGATAAGGCGCTCGTCTGCTTTGTTTCAATCCTCAGCGTGGGAATCCTTATGATTCTTCTCTCAGGATTTATCCCTGCTCTTCAGGATTATACGATGATTATCGTTGCCGTAATGTTCCTTGTTGCGGGCATCGTTTCAACCCTTGTTTCGGGGATGCAGGGCAAGGTCCTTGCAAAAACATCGTGGCAGGGAGTTACAAGCATTTTTCCTGCAGTGCTGATGATTCTTATGGCTTCTTCAATCAAATACACTCTCGAAGAGGCAAAAATTCTTGATACGATTTTACACGAGGCTGTCGGGCTTGCTTCTGATATGCCGAAATGGTCGGTAATTCTTTTTATTTATCTCATCGTTCTTGTGATGAATTTCTTTATCCCGTCAGGCTCGGCAAAGGCATTTATGCTCATTCCTCTCATCGTGCCGATGGCGCAGATTTTCGGAATTTCAACTCAGCTTTGCGTTGTTGCATTTGCATTCGGTGACGGTTTTTCAAATGTATTTTATCCTACAAATCCCGTTCTTCTCATAAGCCTCGGTCTTGCAGATGTCAGCTACGGCAAGTGGGTTAAATTCAGCTGGAAGTTCCAACTTCTGAATATTGTTCTTACAAGTGCAATCCTTCTTTTCGGACTTGCAATCGGATATTAAAAAACAAACTCTCGGGCGTTTACCCGAGAGTTTTCTTTATGTAACAATTTTTTTAATCCATTTCCCTTTACCGACGAAGTATAGTCCGAGCGCAGCTTTGAGCGCATTTGTTGCCTGACAGCAGGCGAAAATCGGGATGATCGAAAGGCTTGTAAAATTGCAAAGAACAAAGGCGAGGGGAGCCATCGTTGCCCAGATGAAGCCCGAGTCAAAAATGATGGTGATGATAGCCTGTCCGCCTGATCTTAGTGTAAAATACGATGCGTTTGCAATCGCATCAAACGGCATTGCAAGTGCGCAGACCTGCATAAGTCTTGTCGCAAGGATTTTGACCTCAGGTTCGAGCTTGTAAAAATCGGGAATGAATCCTGCACTGACAAAGAAAAGAGCCATAACCGATAGACTGACAAAAACAGAGAATGTGATGAGCTTTACGGACGATTCCTTAGCCTCTTTGATTTTTCCTGCACCGAGAAGTTGTCCTAGAACAATACCTATCGAAACGCCGACAGCCTGGAAAGCGACGGCAAAAACATTAAAGAAAGTCTGAACAATATTGTTAGCTGCAACAACGGCAAGTCCTTCGCCCGAATAGCACTGGTTAACAAACGCAAGACCCGCTGCCCACATGGTCTCGTTGAGCATAAGAGGCAGACCTTTCTGCGCAATCTTTTTAACAAGAGCGAGAGGGACGCGGAAGCTTTTGTAAGCGCCGATGATAAATTTATTTGAATCTTTGTTTTTATGCGTCCAGATTGCGACGATTGCAAGCTCAACAAATCGCGAAAACACCGTTGCGATTGCTGCGCCGACTACGCCGAGCTTCGGCGCACCGAAGTGACCGAAGATAAGAATATAATTGAATACGAGATTTACAAGAACGGCAACAAGTCCTGCAACCATAGGAGGCATTGTTTTGCCCATTTCACGCAATGTGCTTGAATAGCACTGAACAAGGCAGGCGGGCAGAAGACCGATGAGCATAACATTGAGGTAACTGCGACCTGCATTGAAAGAAAGAGCGATATCGTTTGCCGTACCTTCGCCTTTAAGGTAAAGATTAATCAGGAAATCTCCTCCGAAAAGAAAAAGTAAAATGACACCGACGGTAAGAGTAGAGCAGAAAAGAATCTTGAAACGGAAAGTGTCACGCAGACCTTTTGTATCTCCGCTTCCAACGAACTGTGCGCCGAATATTCCTGCACCTGAAACGGCGCCGAAAATGCAGAGATTATAAACAAAAATCAACTGGTTTGCGACGGAAACACCAATCATTTCCGTCTGTCCGACCTGACCGACCATAAGGTTGTCAAGCATATTAACGAAATTTGTTATTCCGTTCTGTATAAGTATGGGAATCATCAGGGTGAAAACCTGCTTGTAAAAAAGCCTGTCACCGATAAATTTTTTAAACATCATGTGCCTCCGTGAAAAAGTGTGCAACGCAGATTTTATCATAAAACAGTTGCATTATCAATAGATAAAACTTTTCTTTTTTACTATACCGTGATATAATGCAGAAAGTGAGGTGTTGACGATGAAAGAGATATGGTACGGTTTCGAGTGCGAAGAATTTTCCTTCGAGGGTCACGATGCAACGGTAGTTTTCCCGAAGATTGAGCCTGTAGGCAAAATCGCAATCAAGGTTGAATATTGGAATGCTTTTCCCGATGTTGAAATAAAGCTTCTTGAAAGAGGCTTTTATGTCGTAGGTGTGGATAATATTTCTCGTTTTGCGACGAAAGAGGATTGCGATATCAAGGCAAGATTTCTTGAATATATCGCAAAAGAATACGGAATAAAAGGTAAATGCGTTCCCGTCGGAATGAGCTGTGGCGGAGCGCACGCACTGCGCTTTGCAGGCTTTTATCCCGAACTCGTTTCCTGCGTTTTCATCGATGCACCCGTTCTGAATTATTGCAGTTTCCCGGGGAAAATCGGCAATGAAGATTGCGAAGGAGTCTGGGAAAGAGAGTTTATAAAAGCGTATCCGGGTATTAAAAGATATCAGCTTCTTAATTTCCCTGAGCATCCGATAAATATGGCAGATGTGCTTATTGAAAATAAAATTCCCGTAATAATGGTATACGGAGCAGAGGATAAAACCGTCATCTATGAGGAAAACGGCAAGCTTTTAGAGGATGCTTTTGACGGTACGGATTTATTAAAGACCATCCGTGTCGGCTGCAGGGGACATCATCCGCACGGAATGATTGACCTTGAGGATAACAACACGATAGCCGATTGGATAGCTGAACACAGTTGAGGAGAGAAAAATAATGACTTTTGAAATAAAAAACGGTAATTTCGTAAAAGACGGAAAAGAAATCAAGCTCATCTCGGGTGCAGTGCATTATTTCCGAAATATGCCCGATACATGGAGAGATATTTTTAAGAAAATGCGTGCAATGGGATGCAACTGCGTTGAGACCTACTGCGCCTGGAATATGCACGAAAAACAGCCTGAGATTTATGATTTCAAGGATAACCTCGATATTGCAACCTTCCTTAAAATTGCAGGAGAAGAGGGACTTATGGCAATCGTGCGTCCCGGTCCGTACATCTGCTCGGAATGGGAGTTCGGCGGTCTGCCGTGGTGGCTTCAGACGGATGAAAGCCTTGAAATCCGCTGTATGAACAAGGCTTATATCAAGCATTTTGACCGTTATCTTGACCGTATGTGTGACGAGATCCGTCCTCTTCTTTGCACAAACGGCGGCAATGTTATTATGGTGCAGTGCGAAAATGAATACGGCTATTACGGCGACGATAAAGAATATCTCGCATATCTTCGAGATGGTTTTATCAGAAGAGGAATAGATGTTCCTCTCTTTACATCGGACGGTACAAGCGAGGACGATCTGCTTGACGGTACCGTTGAAGGTTGCCTTGCAACGCTTAATTTCGGCAGCAGGGTAGAGGAAAATTTCGCTGCGCACGATAAGCTCTTCCCCGATATGCCTAAGATGTGTATGGAAATGTGGAACGGTTGGTTCGATGCGTGGGGTGACGAAAAGCATCATACAACCTCTGCTGAGGATTACGCAAAGGTCGTTGACGATATGCTTAATCGCGGCAGTCTTAATATGTATATGTTCATCGGAGGAACGAATTTCGGCTTCACTTCAGGTGCTAACCACTATGAAAAATTCCTTCCCGATGTAACAAGCTATGATTACGATGCGATGCTTTCTGAGTGCGGTGATGTTACGGCGAAATACTATGCCGTCCGTGATGTGATTAAAAAATATGTTGATGAGCCTCTGTCCGAGGTGCCTGCAAACAGAGAGAAAAAGGCTTACGGCAAGGTTACACTTACGGAATGTGCAGGCTTTTTTGAAAGCCTTCCGAAGCTTTCTGCTCCGATTCATTCCGATGTGCCAAAGTGTATGGAAATGTACGGCACAGGCTACGGATAC